>JAPPDN010000892.1 GCA_028824575.1 Candidatus Poribacteria bacterium
CAGCAGTGATTTCAGTAAAGACGACATCGTTCTCCGATGTACCGCCTCGGTTATGAAACAGTTGTACGGGTTGCGCGTAACGCATTTTCGCGTCAATCTGTTTTACGTTGTCCCAGATATGTCCGTTGCCGACGAGTATATCTAACCAGCCGTCGTTATCAAAATCAATGAAACGCGTGCCAAAACCGAGCGAATAAAAGGATGGATCAGCAAGGTTTGTGTCAAACGTCACATCCTCAAAATAACCGTCCCCATCGTTTTGCATGAGGCAGTTCGCTTCCAACGAAAAATTTGATACCCAAAGATCAATGTCGCCGTCGTTATCATAGTCTGCAGCATCTATCCCCATAGACCCGTTTGCCAAGCCGTCACCGTTGTAGGCGACACCGCGGCGTACACCTTCTTCGCGAAAAGTCCCGTCACCTTGATTCATAAAAAGCGTATTCGGAGACATATCGTTTGCGACATAGATGTCCAACCAGCCATCGCTGTCCACATCTGTAAAGACAACACCTAACCCACGCGTCGTCGGTTCATAGACACCGGCGGATTCGGTAATATCCGTAAACGTGCCGTCTCCATTATTGCGATACAGTACATCAGCGATGCCGTGATATTCATTGGGACCGCAGTAGATACGCAAGGTGTTCTTGTAATAGCACGGAATATCGGTTTCGAGTGCGTATTCGACGTAGTTGCAGACATAGAGATCCAAATCCCCATCCCTATCAATATCAGCGAACGCGGCACTCGCACTCAGTAACGGACAACCGACTTGCGCCTGCTCGGTTACGTCGGTAAATGTGCCATCGCCGTTGTTGCGATAAAGCACATTTTCTCCCAAGTTCGTTACGTATAGGTCGCGGTACCCATCAGAATTGTAATCCGCAGCGACGGCACCGAGTCCGTAACCTGTATCACCGACGTTTGCAAATACTGTGACATCAACGAAAACACCCGCATCGTTTCGATAGAGACGGTTTGTGGGCAGAGGTGCTGTTGTAGAGGAGAGGGAATTGCCTTGAACGAGGTAGAGGTCTAAGTCTTCGTCGTTATCAAAGTCAAAGAGCGCGCCGCCGCTGCCCATCGTTTCAACGAGTCTGCGCTCGGCAGAAAAGCCATTGATATGCTTGAAGTCAAGTCTCATGGCATCGGTCACATCGCGAAAATAAGGCTCAGCACCACCGAGCGGTGGAAATATGAAGAGAAAAAGCGGTGCCAACAGACGAAATAAATAGTGCTTTCGTTGGAACATAGTGATAGGTAGGTTAGTTTTTTTTTTTTTTTTTCGGCCGGACGACTCGAAACCCGATAGTATGTGTTGAATCCAGCGGATAAAATTTGAAGCGCAAACTTGAACGGAGGAACGCTCTGCCGACATCCCACGCACCGCCTCGAATAACTCTTGCGCGAAGTACGTCGCGGAAACGGAGATTGAGCGGATTTCGGGATACATCTTCTCCGTTTCGCTGATAGGTTGTCAGACTGTATTCATCAAGACACCATTCCCAAACGTTTCCAGCGAGATCTGCGATGCCGTCCGGCGACTCACCTTTTGGAAATTGACCCACCGGCATCGGACGATTGTAGCGGCGCGCGAAGTTAGCATGCTGACGCGCTTTCGGCGGTGTGTCTCCCCACGGGTATGTTCGTGCTTCTGTGCCGCGTGCTACGCGCTCCCACTGTGCTTCAGTGGGGAGGCTTCCACCGATCCACTCCGCGAACGCTTGGGCATCAAACCATGTTACACCGACAACGGGTTGCGTGTCGCCGTTGAGTGTCTCATCTTCCCACGTCTTTTCGCCGTTGTGTCCGCGGGGTGTAGGGCGGTTCGTTGCTGCAATGAAAGCACGATACTGCGCGTTGGTAATCTCATACCGTGAGATTTCGTAAGCACTCAAATAGACCTTATGCTGTGGCAACTCCGCATCAAAGGTGTGCTGCTCAAGCATGGAGCTGCGCAATTTCGCGTCTTCATACGCGGCATTTGCTTTTTCGGGTGTTGAACCCATCAGGAACTCACCTTCGGGGATAGCGACCCATTCTATAGTCTCAAGAATTCGCTGAGCTGCTTCATTAACTTCAGCAACAGCAAAATCACCACAGATCACAAGAATGAGAACAACCATCGAAAAATAGGCACATTTCATTTCGACTTAACTTCTTGAAAATCAAATCTTCTTAAAGAAAATCTGGTCCAGACTTCATCAAGATTATCGCCAGTGCTAGAGGATCCGCCGTATGTTACTATATAACTTTCGCTGGTGGCGATGCGTAATTTATTGGCTATATCAAAAATATGTTCTACATTCCGTGGATTTTTGGGCTTGGTAACACGGCACTTCAAAACATCGGGCGGTTTAGAAAAGGATTTATCATATTCCAGATAAGGGTAATCTTCTAAGATATTCTCAAGAATGCTTTCAGAAATTTCGCCCAATTCCCCCACAGAACAGTCTTCATCATGTCCTATGTAATCATCATTAAGCAAAAACTCCTTCCTACTTAGCGCTTTCCGAACAATATCAATAATCTCTCCCGATGCCTTCTGCAAAGTTTTTTCCAATTTCTCGCGCGGAATGTCTCCTAATTGGTCATCCCTAAGAGTCGCAATGAAAATTCCTTTGCTCAGATCCATGGGCAATCCTTCTTTTTGTTCAACGCCATTGAGAGCGTACCGAACCCGTCCGAAAAAGGTAGGTCCATATCCATGCACATTAAGTATTTCCATACGCAAGAATTCAATGAAATTACTGACCGACAGATCCTTCAAATCAATGACGCGCATTTCATACATGCTCATGATAGCTTCTCTTAAGTAACGCTAACGACCACGTGGCACGCTATGCCGGCGTTTTAGGTCGCCCCAAGCGATTGGCAATTTCGCACGCGGCGAAACATCAAACGGCACGAGAAGGTCTTCAAAGTACTCATACTGCGCAATCTGCTTGCCTTTGCTGTCACAGATACCGACATAAATGCCGACCTCAAGCGGTTCATCAAACTCCTGTTCGGTTTCGCCGATGTCAATCCATTTGTCGTTGGCTTTCCGTTTCCACCACGCTGTGAAGGCATCACCCTCACGGCGGAGTCGCATGTAAATATCCATTTCGCCTGCAGGGTCTTGGAAGTTGGGAACTGTACCAGCAAGCCCTTCGCCACCATCAAACTGCCGTTTTTGGTACTGGATAACGGCATTATTTCCGTTTGCGGGTCCGCGTCCCCAGAGTTTGATCGTCACCCATTCGCCGTCGCGGCCTTGACGGTCCTTCGTTGTTGGCGAGTAGGCAGCGATACCTGCAACCACGCAAGCATCTTCATAATCCATGTAGAGATGCGTTTCTACATCAAAATCACCTTCATGTTCCTGATAGAGTCGGTTCGTTGTGTCCGAGGGCCAGAGATTGCGATTCAGTTCACCGGTGACATGAAGCCATCCGGCTTTCGTTTTGCCCATATCCCATTTTTTCGGTTCAACGCCCTCTTCGTCGGAAGTTTTCCATTTCCAATTTGGATTTTTTAGAGCGTTTCCATCAAACGGATCACCGAGAGAAGGTGCCGCTTCAGTAGGGAGTGTGCCAAAAAGCATCGTAAAACCTATAAACGATAGAATAATTGTTATTTTCATATTTTGTCTCCATAAAAATGCTGGCGGTATTTGGAACCGCCAGCGATTGAAAAAAGCTGCGAACATTGATCGCTGCTACTGTCTTTTCAATTCACCCCACGTGACAGCGAGTCGATCGCGCGGATCAACAGGCGTTGCGGGACTTGAGGCTTCTCGGAAATAGTCAAATGTGACCGTCATCCTGCCAGCATCAGTTGCGCCTTCACAAATACCGACATAGATGCCAACCTCAAGCGGTTCAGCGAGTTCGTTGGTCACCTTACCGACGGAGACCCAGTCCCCTTCCGCGTTCGGTTTGAACCAAGACTCATAGTCATCGCCGTCACGCTTGACGCGCAATTCAACAGGAATGACACCTTGACTTGGGTTGTAGTCGGGTTGTGTGCCGACGTATCCCAAAGCAGAATCATCATTTTGACGACGTTGGTATTGGAGCACCGCATTATTGCCTTGCGCAGCACCGCGCCCCCACAACTTCAACGTCACCCACTGACCATCACGGTCTTGGTGATCCTTCGTCGTTGCAGAATACACAATAATGCCAGCAACAGTGCAAGCATCCCCATAATCAACAGTCATTGCCGTTTCGATGTCAAACTGATCCTGATCCGTGACCTGATAGAAACGTGTGCTGGTATCATCCGTCCACACATTTTGATCGAAACCTGCTTCAGCCATGAGCATGCCACCCTTCAACTCCCAGGGGCTTTTGTCGCCATCCTTGACTTGCCAGAAAGATTGAAGATCTTGACCGGCTCCAGTGAATTCATCGCTCATCAATGTTTGCGCGAAAACACCGGGAATGACGTATGCAGATAGGAGCAAAATTGCAACTATACAAGTAATCTGTTTCATTACATATCCTCTCTATTTTTTTGTACAGAACAGCACCAATCCGTCTTGGCTCCGCTTGTACAGATGATTAATCTTGTATATATTACCATACCAATTAGAAAAATTCAACTTTTTTCTCACTATTTCGTATTTAAAATTAGCCTAAAAAAGATTGCAGATCTCCTTGCAATTCGCGTTAAGACTATGTTAAAATTCAGAATTGACCGAGATTCACGCTCAATTACATGTTATTTCCTTTAGGAGGCAGACTATGAAAGTAGGTATTCGGGATGGAATGCTGCCCGTTTCCTTTGAAGAATCGTTTCAGAAAGCAAAAGATATTGGGTTTGATGGTATCGAACTTTGTATGGGAGCCAATTACCGTGAACATGCCCTCTGGCAGGATGGCGGGATTGATACAGTGAACAGTTTGGCAGGAGTCGCAGGCATTGAGGTGTCCTCACTGTCGCCGGGCGGTTTTACTGCTTTTTCGTTTATGCATCCGACCGACAGCACGCGCAGCGAAGGGATTGCGAAGTTGCAATACCTCGCAGAAACTGCCCCACAACTCGGCGCAAAAGTGATTCTGGTGCCCTTTTTTGGCGGCGGACAGATCCAAGACGAGCATATTAGCGCGCCGCGGTTTATTGATGGACTCAAAGCCGCCGCGGAAACCGCCGAAAAATACGGGGTCTTTCTCGCAATTGAATCGACATTAAGTGCGGAACAACACCAGCAAATTATTGATAACGTCGGTTCATCAGCTGTTGGGGTCTATTACGATATGGGGAACGCCACGGGATTAGGCTACGATTCGCCATCTGAAATTCGGAGCTTGGGCAGCGCAATCACACAGATGCACATCAAGGACACTGGTGGCAATCACGCGGGTGAAGGTGATGTCGATTTTCCGGCAGTTTTTGATGCCGCGCACGCTGTAGGATATGATAGTTGGTTTGTACTCGAAACGCCCGGTAAGGACGATCCGGTTGCGTCTGCTGCAAAGAATCTCAATTTCGTGAGGAACAATTTTTGAGGCAACCGCAAAAGAGCCATCTGTTATCGAAGATTCGTAGTTTCAACATCGGAACGTCTTACATGGAGGAGTTGGCATGAACAGTCCAAAAACGATAATCCCACGCTCCGAAAGCAAGAAGCTGCTGTCCCTACCGACGCGCGAAGCAGAGCAACTCTTTCAAAGCTACGGAAAGCAACAGCAATTGGAGATTCTCAGTGCAACCCGCAACCCAAGAGCACGCGAGCAACTCTACTATCTCGTCCCGGATTGTACGGAACTCATTCAGGAAAGTCCGACTGAAGATGTACTCCAAGTTTTGGACACCATGCTCGGCTCAGGACTCGCCTCGGCACTGCTGCCGTGTCTCTCAAACGATCAATTTGAGGAACTATTAGGTATTGCCGTCTGGCGCGAGGGCAAACTTGATG
>JAPPDN010000235.1 GCA_028824575.1 Candidatus Poribacteria bacterium
CTGTAATCTCCGAAGCCGTCAAGACTTCAGGGATTAACAGGTAACCCTTGAGATCAAAGGTAAATTTCTGTTCTTCAGTCATAACACCAATCCTTTCAAGCAAACACGTTGTTGATCCTCTAACACTATTATAGCAAATTTTTCCTTTAATTCAAACGATTTTTCTTTCTTGTAGGAGCGACACGCACTGATGGTTTCTCGAAAAATTGATAACCTTTTCTTGACACTGATGCCTACGATATGCTATATTTAAAAACATATCACAAATGGCGTCTTTCAGTTGAAGCAACGCCGCTGAATTGAATTTTATCTTTAGAAAAGAAACGGAGTACCCATTTTAATGGATTACAAACAAGCGTTAGACAACAAAATCGCAGATTACAACTTACTCAACCATCCGTTTTACCAAGCGTGGAGTGCTGGCGAGTTACCAGTCGAGGCATTACGCGCTTATGCGCGTGAATACGGTGCCTTTATCTCTACGGTACCTAAGGGATGGGAAACACTTGACGATACCGAAACCGCAGCGGAAGAGACGGAGCACATTGATATGTGGGCCGATTTTGCCGATGGACTCGACACAGCGGTCTCTGAAGCACAGATCCCACAGGTGAAGGTATTGCTTGAAACAGCAGATGAACTTTTCTCCGAACCCGCAACCGCACTCGGTGCGCTCTATGCGTTTGAGGCACAGCAACCGGCAACTGCCCAATCAAAACTCGCCGGTTTGAAGGAATTCTACCAACTCCCTGAAACGGTTGAACCGTATTTTGAAACGCATTCGCACAACGAGCATGAAGCGGAGAAGCTCCTTGAATGCATCGGCGCGTTACCATCGGAATCTCACACCACTGTCGTGCAGGCGTGTGAACAGATGAGTGCCGCTTTGTGGAATGCGCTCACAGGAATTCATGATGCCGAATGCACATGATACAGTAACATCATATTTTGATGCACTCGTTGCCAGAGATGCTGAAACCCTCATTGAAATGATGCTCCCTGCCGCACACTACGTCAAGATCGGCACCGATGCAGACGAAGTTGTTGAAGGCAGCACAGAAATCGCGGCGTATTATCGAAACCACGTCGCAAACACTGAGGATTTCAGCATTACTTTTATCAATCTTGACGTACAGGAACGCGACAATGTCGCGTGGTTCTATACACGACAAGTCTGGAAGCTCAAATGGCAAGACACACCAGAGGAATTCGTGATGCGGATGACGGGGGTCTTGGAGAAAATAGACGAGTCGTGGCAGTTCGCGCAAATCCACGCCTCCATCGGTGTATCAACAACAGAGGACGCATTGTGATAACGCTTTCTAAAGAAATTCAAAAAGCGATCAAAGACGCTCAGGAGGATCCTGTACGGTTAGTGGATCCCGAAACAAAAGTGGAATATGTTGTGTTACCTGTTGAAACGTTTGAACGGATGCGAAAAGGCGTATACTACGATGACGGGCCAATAACGGAGGAGGAGCAAACTGCTTTGCTTATTGAGTTTGGGCTACGTGCTGGATGGGATGATCCAGAGATGGACGTTTACAACGACATGGTTCCACGGAGGGATGATGAGAGTTCAACGCGGTGAAATAGAGAAACTCTTACAAATTTCAACGATCTCTTTTGATGGCGACATGACCTTGTGGGACTTTCGGAAGGTGATGCAGAATTCACTCAAACACACATTGGTGGAGCTGCAAAAACAAATTCCGACTCAACGTGCCTTAGAACTTACCGTCGATGAAATGATTGCGATTCGCGACCAATTCGCTGAAGAGGTAAAAGGCGAAATCTGGAGTCTGTGGGAAATCAGGCGGCGCGCGTTTGAGCGAACGCTCGAACATGTCGGACACCCAGATAAGGACCTCGCTGCGCACCTCAATGCAATATACCGTAAATATCGCTACGGGGATATAGAGTTGTACCCAGATGTCATCCCAACCTTTGATGCATTGGCACCACATTTCAAGTTAGGGTTGCTTTCAAACGGAAATACCTATCCGGAACGTTGTGGACTCGACGGACGTTTCGCCTTTGTCGTCTTTTCCCAAGATGGGCAGGTTGAGAAACCGGATCCGAAAATCTTTCAAATAACGGCTGAGAGGGCAGGTTGTGAACTAACACAAATGCTACATGTCGGCGACTCCCTTAAAAATGATGTTGCAGGGGCAAAAAACGTCGGCGCACCTTCCATCTGGCTCAACCGCGAAGGTGCACCCAACGACACGGAAACTCAACCTGACTACGAGATCACTTCGTTGACTGAAATTCCTGCGATTGTAGGATTGGACAATCTGTAGAATGCAAAATCTTTTGCACAAAACTATCTCTTTATGCTACTATAGTAAACATGGAGCGCACAAACAGCGTTACAACAAAAAACACGCTAAATATAACAAAGTCAAGCGCGTCTCGAATCGCACTGGTAGAGAGCAATACACCAGAGGCACTCCGAAAACTCTGCCGTGATTATTGGACCTGGCACTTTGACGAATCGCTATCTGATGCTGTTCAGTTGCTGTTAAGCACAGAAATCGGCTGGGAGACGATGCCGCAGCTCACAACACCACCGGTTGGTGAAGTCATCTCACCGCTCGGCTACGCCCTTGCACACGAAGACAGAAAAATTCACGATGCCGCATTACACGTATTAGATGCAACTGTTCATGTTCCCGCAGGGACAGCATATATCGGCGAAGAGAATGCACCGCTTGAGATGGATGGGTTTGAAATCGGAATCTACCCTGTAACCAACGCACAATATCAACAATTTGTTCAGGATACAGGACACACGCCACCGCAGGATTGGACAGACGACAGTTATCCAGCAAACAGAGGGGATCACCCAGTCGTCTGGGTTACCTGTGAGGATGCTGAGGCATATGCCCGTTATGTCAACGGTAGGTTGCCGACATTTTCTGAGTGGCAATATGCTGCACGTGGTGCTGATGACAGACTTTTTCCATGGGGATATGAGATTGACAAACCGCGATGCAACACTGCAGAACTCGGCGCAGGCACAACGACACCCGTCGTTAGTTTCAGGGACGGCATCAGTCCTTTCGGTTGTTACGACATGATTGGCAATGTTTGGGAATGGACGGATACGACCTATGACGATGAAGGAAACTTCCACGTAGCATGTGGCGGCGCATGGTATTACAATCATGACTATAGTACCTGCACCAGTTACGATTTCTTTAGCAACGGATACGCGGAATTTGTGATTGGGTTCCGTATTGCGCGTTAGGTCATGGAAAAAAACAGATGAAAGACAACAAAACCGACACAGAAAACGCCTTAGTCCCTGATGATTCGACAGTGTCCTCAAGCCAGGCACAAAAGGAACTCATCCAGCGTGGACAGGTCGATATTCATACGCATCAGACCGCCGCGAAACACTTAAAAGACGGCGCGGATGCCTTAAACGCCCGGAACTACACGAAAGCGATTGAAGAATTTCAGCAGGTAATTCAGTATAACCGTGAATCAGCGGAGGCGCATTTCCATCTCGGTTTGGCGCATTTTATGCTCGGTGAATATGAAAAGGCGATAGATGCCTATAAAATGGCGGTCGCTTGTGAACCGAGCGAAGCGACAGCGCACTTGAATCTCGCTGCAACTTATCGCTTGCTGAAACGCTACGATGAGGCGGTTGACGTTTACACGCGCGCCATCCGTTTTATTCCAAATCACGCTGAGTTGCATTCTGAGCTTGGGGCAGTCTATACATTTCAAGGCAAGCGGCGTGAGGCAGTCAACGCATACAAAGCAGCAATGCGAATTAAATTGACACTTGTTCGAAATGCTTCATAAGATGGACACAAGGCAGGAAGCCTACGGAATTCTATCAGGGAGAATACCATGTTTGTTTCCGATGAAGATTTGATGATGAAATGTGGTAAGGGGGATATAGGGGCGTTTGAGTTGCTCGTGCGCCGGTATCAAAACCCGCTGATTAACTATATCCACCGTTCTATTGACGACTATCACCGCTCCGAAGACCTTTCTCAGGAAACGTTCCTTCGGGTCTTCAAGAGCGCGAACCGTTATGAACCGACCGCATCGTTCAGAAGCTGGCTCTACACAATCGCCACGAATTTGTGTCGGAACGAGATTCGGAACCGTTCACGTCGAAATACCTGTTCCCTTGAGGGTCTGGTTGAAGAAGGCGAGGATGTGCATCACACTGAGATCATGCGGGATACCCGCTATCTGCCGGATATACTCCTCGAAAAAAAGGAACAGCGACAGATGATCCGCAAAGCGCTTGCACAGTTACCAGAAAATCAACGTGTCGCATTGACGCTCGTTACATATCAAGATTTACGATATGAAGAGGTTGCAGAAATTCTCGGATGCTCGGTAGGGGCTGTTAAAGCGTTGATTCATCGCGCTCGGCAAAAGATGAAAAAACTTCTTATCAAAGCCGGAATAGGGGAGGAGAGGGTCAATGAAAAAATATAGACAGACCGAATCTCCAGACATATATAGTTCGGAATGTGAGGCACTACTTGTGAGTCCAGACGAACTCTCCGCTTACATTGACAAAGAGTTACCCGTATGGAAACGCCATCTCATCCGACGGCACCTCAAAAAGTGTGAAATTTGTGCTGATCGTGTGCAACGGTTACAACAGACCGATAGTTTCCTCCGTCACGCCGGAGCAGTAGACGTCTCTGATGACTTCTTAAGCGGTGTGATGGCGCGCGCGTCGGAAGCTGCACTGCATCAGCGACAACACGATTCGCTGCGATCTCACGTCGCACGGTTTGTTGAAACATCGCTTGGATGGACGCGGCACCTCTCTACATTGATGGGTAGCCTTCGCTACAATATCCGGACGCGGAGTCCAGTTTATATCTTCATACTGACTTTTGCCGTTTTTACAATGGTAGGCGTAACACTTTACCCGCCTTCTGGTGATAAGTTATTAGAGGAATCGCATGGACTTGAACTGAATGCCGAAAAGTTAATTTCTTTTGAGGTTATTCAACCCGAACCACCTAAGCGTTTACTTACAACCTACCTTCAAGGAGAGTAAGCTGTCCATCCAAGGCATGCGTTCCTATCTGCTTGACGAAGCTTTTCCGTAACAACCTTATATTGGGCTTGAAAAATGAAATCAGAAATCCGTTTATATAAGACTTGGAAAACGAAGTCAGTAACCCGTAAAGCGTTATCCATTTCTCTGATATTTCATCTGTTTTTTCTCATCACAACCTTTTACGTCGTGATGCAGAATCAGCCGATGGTATCAGATAAAGCAAGTCTCGCAGCGGAACTCATCTCAGTGGAAAATACTGCACGACCAAAACCTCCAGTGAAAAAAGTTGTGCCGCGTCTTCACACGCCTTCACGTGACCCTGTAGATGTTAGTCCAGAACAAACTCCACCAGATATGGCAGTTCCATTTGCTGTAACAACTGAAACCCCGCGCCCTGCCTTGGGACGCAGCTTACACGCTGAAATTGAAACGGAGAAGCCTTCGGCGTCTCTTGACTTGTCGAAAAAAAACTGGGAAGAGGTCAGCACGGCTGCCCGTACGCTTCGCGACATTGAAGGAAATTTATCAAAAACAGAAGCAGCGAGTCCGGCAGGGAACACGACCTTTGGCGCGAAACGCTCAGGCCCACCGAGAATTCAACGCGCCCCGAAGGTTTCGACCCTTAAAATAGTGGAAGCGGAAGAAGAAGAGGATATATCGGCGGCATTGGTGGAAGAGATTCGGGAAAAACGGAAGGTATTGCCCAAAGTGCCGTTTCCGAGACTTATGCAAAAACTCGCCCAAGAAATCGTCAAAACGAGCGAAGGGGGTCCGATTGATGTCGTTTTTGTTATTGATGCCAGTGGCAGTATGGGTGATAATATCGAATCTT
>JAPPDN010000146.1 GCA_028824575.1 Candidatus Poribacteria bacterium
GGCATGGCATCCACTCCGGCAAAGCTGGCCGGCGACACTGCTAGGATAAAAAAGAAAAGTGGTATTAAACCGCATAACAATTTCGGGCATTTTCTGGAAGCCCATTTAGCGATTTGTTTTGTCATTAACATTATATCCTCCAAAAGACTGTCCACATCGGGAACTGGACGGATGTCCAATTCCCGATATGCGGACTGCCATTTACTTAGCGCGTCAGTGCGAGTTTGAGAATGGCGTATTCTGGCTCGAAACCGTCTGCCACGATGATTTCGCAGAAGTAAATGCCTCGAGCTAAATCTTCGCCACTGCTTGATGTACCATCCCAACCGATTGCATCTGAACCGTTCTCCTTAAGGGTATAGTTCCCAGCATCGAATACACGGTTATCTACAAGCACGCGAACCGGTCGCAACGTTATGTCATAAATGACAATCGAAACAGTTGCTTGCCGTGCGAGCGTGAACGAGATGCGAGTATTGTCTTTGAACGGATTCGGATAGTTAAGCGGGCGCGATGCTAATATTGGACCTTCCGCAGCCTCAAGGAAGAAACTAAAGGTGTGGACTGTCCTATTCGCTTCACGAGCACCGTCACTCTTGGCAGAAACATTGCCTTCCATATGCGCGTTGTCAGCCACCTCAAACGTGACCACATATTCCCCTGCCCAAGTTTCAGGCTTGGCGTTGGTATCCAATGAAAGGGGATACCTAACTTGGCTTGCCGACTTCTGTTCAGGCTTAAGGGTAATCTTAGTACCGCTCGGGGTAGCCTTGTATTGAGAAGCAGCACCTTCTATAACCAAGGTGATAGAGTCAACATTTACGCCAGATTCAGCATCGGCATAAGTTATTGAAACTGTCGGTGCCTCATCTCCTGGTTTCAACTTGAAGCGCGCGTTCTGGTGTGGTGCCGCCATCGTGATAATCGGTGCAGCGGTATCGAAGTCAATCGTGAAATTCCCCTTTGCTGAGGCAGAATTACCGAGCGGATCCGTTGCGCGGACTTCAATCGTGTAAGTTCCCTCTTCAAGAGGTTCTTCAAGATTGAAATCCAAACGGGTGATACCCTCAACATTTTCTTCACCATCGTCTGCGGTCTTACCTGCCACCTCGTCGCCGTCGCTATCCATAACGGTGATAGTCATTTTATCAATGCCAGATTCATCGCTGGCACTTGCAGAGATGACCGGGAGTCCACCACGGATAGTTCCAGAAGGGGTGATTGAGGTAATCGCCGGTTTGACATCATCAAACACAAGGGTGAATGCCCACGAATGTTTAGTCGTGCCACCTGCGCTGGTTGCAACCACCTCTGCGGTATACTGACCAGGTTCAAGTAGATGTGAAACTGATATTTCACCCGCCTTAATGTGTGCGGCTGACACGGAACGTAAGGCTCCATCATTTATACGGAACTTCACACTCGAAACATCGGATTGCTCGTCAGACACAACAGCTGAAAGGGTAATCACAGCACCATGCGTGGCAAGTTTGATAAGTCCAGACGGAGCGACTGTGGATATGACAGGCGGCGTTGTATCTTTCGGCATCTCTACCATGAAGGTAACAGATGTCTGCGCCATATTGCCATCACCGTCAGTGACCGCGACAACAACCATGTGATTCCCATCACCTAATGCTTCTTCAGGGGTATAAGAGAATCGGTTTCCGTTTACCTCTGGTGTGGCATCAACATCGTTGACGGTAAACGTTGTTACCTCAACAGTGCCTGCGCCAGAAAATTCACCACTGATAAGCGGTTTGCCGTGCTCAAAGGTTTGCCCTGAAGCAGGTGAATGAATCGCTACTGTTGGGAGCGTGCCATTGACAGCAAACTCAGCGGACCCTTCACCGACGTTGCCGAGATTATCGGTCACTTGGACAGTCACACGATAGGCACCACCAGCGAGTGGCTCTCTGCGGGTGTAAACCAAGCTTGCGGCATCTTTTTCAAGTTCCGCCTGGTCAACAACCACTTCAGCTTCGTTAGGTGGCTGGAGACGTGCCACTGCAAGACTTCCAGTTCCGCCATCAACACCAGATCCTGCACCGTCATGATAGGTTGCCCGGATAGTCGGCAGGCTATCCACCGTCTCGTCTTCCGTAGGTGATTCGATGGTAACCATCGGGCCGGTGTTATCCACATTAACTGTTGTTACTGGGAATGCGACCGAACCGTTCCGTTTCGTGACCACACCGTCAGGTGTATAAACACCGTCTACCAGTGCTCCGACCTCTACCATAAGTGAGAAGGTATTTTCTGGATCTTCAGCACTTTCACTCGGCACGGCACTACCATTTACTGAGCCACTCAGTTCCTCAGCAGCTAACGAACCGTTTGCGACCATGAAACTCACAGTGACTGATGAGCGAAGTGGAATCGGTTCTGCGGGCGGTTCCGCAACATCCGTACCATCTACGGCAATGACTGTTATGTCAGCAACATCAGAGACTCGGAAGTTTACTACGTGCACCGTTATTTGAGGAGACTCATCGGTTTGGACGTTGCCGAATTTGTCAACAGTTAAAGCGTGGAACATGTAAGTTCCATTTTCGAGCATTCCGACATCAATTGTAATAGTGTCCAGAATACCGGCTTCGCCCTCGGTAGTAGTTTCGGTGCCGTCCGCTATGGTTTGCACCAAGTTCACGGACCCACCCTCGTAGGTTATAGGATCAGCAGTCTGTTCAATTGTAAACGTTGCTATCGGTGAAGGAACTGTTTCATCAACAATCCCGCCGACAGTGTAACTACCATCTTCGTTTGCTTCAATCATCCCAGCAACGTCAGCAACGGCGACAATGTTCGTCGGACCTTCCGGCGAGACATCGTCAACGTTGTCAACCGAGAAATGTGCTGTAATGCCATCGGCAGACATGGTTTCGCTGCCATCTGCTTCAGCGATTGCGGTTACACGCACCATATACTGGTTAGTGTCTTTAGACGCATCGCGTGCGGCCGGACTATCAGCAGTAATGGTATCGCCTTTATCCTCCGCATCAGGCATAATCATCGTTGTGTCTACCGGAAGCGTCCATTCTTGATACGTCTGGCTGCGGTTGATCGGTACAACAGTGGCTTCACCACTCTCGTTTGCTTCCGTTGCACTCGCTGTTGCACTGGCTATGTCGCCAACGAAATCGGCAAGTTCTGCATCTGAAACATCGTTAACGATCATAGGTTCAGTAGCAGTACCAACATCAACCCACGCTTCGTCCCCTGGACGTTTGACTTCATAGCGCATGCCAGAAATCGGCGGAGATGTTATCTCGTGTGAGCGAGCATTCAGCGCAATAGTTCCCTGCGGTGCCCCACTATCTGGGTTCGTCTGTGTAATGCTTTCGGGATCTACAGCGATCACCAAGACTTCTGGAGCCGGTCGGTAGGTATTTTCAACAGTTACCGAGATTTTAGAACCGTCAGTTTCCTCATTGTCAAACTCATCTTTCGCGAGAGCTTGGAACATATAGGTCCCGTTCTCAAGGTATGTTTCACCGTCAGCAAGTGTACCGACATCAACAGTTACTGTGAAAACGCCACTGCCTTCGGCAGTTTCAGTTACCTCACCGACAAGCGCACCTTCAGGATACATTGCGAGTCTGACTGACTTGTAAGTCTTCCGCGCCGCTACCGGTTCAATCGTAAATGTAGCCACCGGGGATGCGACAGCGTCGTCATATTTATCAACGAGTCCACCAACGGTGTAGCTGCCATCTTCAGCGGCTTCAAAGACAGTATCAACGCCGTCAACACTTGTTATGCTAATGCCTGTAGGGGCAAGCGGTGCGACATCGTCAACGTTGTCAAGTGAGAACATTGCCGTAGCATCAGAAGCCCACTCTTTTCCGCTTGCGTCAACGGCAAAAGCGCGAACTGTATACTGATTGTCATCCTTGGAGACATCCCGTGCGGCGGGACTATCCTTCGTGATGGTATCTTCGAGTGCCAATGCTACCGTATCTACGGAAACAACCCACTGTTTATTAGTTGCATCAATGGCGACAACTGACTTATCACCTGTCTCAGTGCCTTCAGCAGCAATACCAACCAAGTGATCAAGAACACCGGGGAGTGCTGCATCTTCAATATCAACAGAAGTACTGGCATCACCAGTGCCGATTGTTGTCCAGTCTGTATCGCTTGCACGTTTTGCTGCCAAGCGAATGGACTCAATAGGCGGCGAATTCTGCTCAATAGTGTAGCCCGTGAACATGAAAGTGCCCTGTGGACCTTCACTATCTGCGTTCTTCTCTGTGCCAACATCTACCATTAACTTGAAAACAGCAGGGTCTGGACGCTCGTAATTTTTGACGTGAATCGTGCTTTCCGGAGACGCACCGTCCTGCCCGTTGTTAGGTTCGTCATCAACCAAGGCGTGGAGTTTATAAGCACCGTTTCCTTCAATACCCAAGGCACCTATGTCAACAGTCACCATGAAAACGCCACTACCTTCAGCGGTTTCGGTTATGTCACTGATGAGAGCAGCATTAATTTCAGGATCACTGACCAACATCACCGATGTATAAGTCTTCCGAACAGCAGTCGGTTCAATGGTAAGCGTAATACTCTGTGGAACGACTGACGGATCATTTTCGTCAATGAGTCCACGATGCGTATCGGCTTCAACCATACCATTAGCGTTAGCAATGGCGGTGATATTCGTTGGCCCGAGAGGTCCAACATCATCAACATTGTCAACAGAAAGCATCGCTGCGGCATCAGAGGCCCAATCATTTTTTCCATCTGCGCTAACAGCAAAAGCACTGATGGTATACGGGTTGTCATCCTTAGATGCGTCGCGTGCACCAGGGCTATCCTTCGTGATGGTATCTGGCAGCAGCTTCGCCGTATCTACGGCAAGTGACCATACTGTTTCACTGGTGTTGATCGGAGCATCAGCACCTTCAACTGCGGCATCAACTGCGGCACCAACTGCATCAACAAGACCGGGTGTATCACTTTGAGTAGCAGTGCCGAGTTCTATCGGTGCTCCATCGCCCTGTGTAGCGACAAACCGAACGCCGACAGTCCGCGGACCGGTCAGTGGTAACGTGTATGCGTTAATAGTGACCATGCCTTGTGGGCCATCACTATCTGGGTTACGCATCGTGATAGACGCTTCATCAACTTCAAGTCTCAACACTTCAGGTGGGTAAACACCAGCATCCAACTTGATGGCAAATTCCATCGGTTCAGTGTCTGTGAGTTGGAGTTGGTTAGTTGCCACAGCACGCACCATGACAGTGTCCCCTGCAGCCAGCAATGCATTAAAGAGAGGATCGGGGAGATCAAACGTCACACTGAATTCCGCGCCAACTTGTGTGCCAGCGAGTTCATCTGCACTGAATGCGACAGGGCTCGGTTGCCAATTACCGTTTGCATCTTGGTATTCTATCGCGATCCCTGCTAAGAAGTGCGGGTGCTGGTCAATCTTGATCGTTAATTCCACACCCTGTGTCGTATTTGCGTAGATGGTGCCGTGTTCATACTGTTCATCAACTACGCCATCACCGTTACGGTCACCGATACTAACACGTATAACGCTTGCGCGGTTTATTTGTGCCGGATCATTAGGAGCAACGATTCTGAGATGTGTAGGTGCAGTGTATGAACCGATGTTTAAGAGGGTATCAATTCCCATTGCGCGGATACCGTAATCCCCAACCAAGAGTGGCATTCCCTCACCTTGGATAGGCATCACAAGGTGGTCAGATGCATCAAAGGTTACTGGGACAAGGTGATCAACGATATCTATTGTAGCACCGAGTGCATCAACAATCAATTGTGCTTGGCTATCACTAAAGCTGCTGAACCCTCTATAGGGCTCCAAGCCATTTAGGAAGGGACCTGCGAAATGCTGTATGAAAT
>JAPPDN010000902.1 GCA_028824575.1 Candidatus Poribacteria bacterium
AAACAAAAAATGGCGCAACCGAGAAGTGTCCACCTGCAAGGAAGATATTACGGATAACTTAATCGTTATAAGGCGCGAGAAGACATTCAGTAGTGGCACACGCCAAACCAATCAACACCGCACGCCATGTAAGGCTATCTCTGACTTGTTGTTGAATCAAGTAATTGCCTTTCAAAGTAGAGTTACGTAAATTCTCCTAACCTTGCCGCATACTATATCACAATCATCTTTTTTTCGATAGAAGATTTTCCGTTTTCGACTTGACTAAAAAACGAGGGTTTTGGTAAACTGCATCAAGAGGAAAGGATATGAGACATCTTCACTATTCCTATAACACGCTCCACATCGCGCTTGTCCTACTAATGCTTGCTGCTATCCCAATATGCAGCGAGGCAGAGGTCTATCCGTATCCTTACGGCAAAGGCAACGAAATCGTCACCCTCAAAGGGCTCCCACTTGATCTAACACGGTTTGATCCGATTGCCAACGGATACATCCCACACAAAGGTGGAAGCGATTTCATCATAATGGAGCAGTTCGATAAAAACTGTGGTCCCAACAGCGTTCAGATGCTACTCTACTACCACAGAAAACACAGGCGACTCAAGGATATCTGGAAGGCAGGAGGTATCAATACCGTCGCATTCGGGACAGTACCGAGCGAGCTCCGACAGGCACTCAACGAATCAGATGTCCCCGCACATTGGTACAGCAGAAGAACGCTTGACGACTTGCGACGCTACATCGATGAAAATCGTCCGCCTATTCTGCTCCTGCGGCTCTCAAATAGAGGGTATCACTGGGTGGTCGCTGTAGGCTATGATACCCGGTGGGATGAATTCCTCATCGCGGACCCGAACGGACATTTCAAATGGTGGACAGCGGAGCAGCTTGGCGCTCAGTGGTCGCTGGAGTGGCAGCCAGAATTTGAGACAGTAGGTGAGGAATGGTACGAATTCCAGATTGACGTAGGATTGCTCCAAAATATCCATCTCAACCCGAATACAGTCGTCGTTCCGTCAGGAGCCCCTTCCTTTGAAACAAATTACCTTGATTACTGGTCGGATATGCAGGCGATCGAAGTTTACGGCGAAATCAGGTTTCGGGGTGGCACGCGCGCCTGGGAAAAGACGCTCACATTCCAAAATCCATTTAGTATTGTACAGGTTTCTGACATTGAACTCCTGACTTCCACAGGGACAGCGAGCGTAAGCGGATGGGAGCGAACCAGTAACCGTTCAATTAGACTCTGGGGCGAGATTGAAGATGGGTGGTTTTTGCGTGGCAGAATGTGGATCATCGTTAGGACTTTCTACTTCAACGATGTTGACACCACACCAGACATAAACGTTGCCAAGGCCCCCCCTGTACTACCTGCAGAAACATCGCTCTTGCCCAACTACCCGAACCCATTTAACCCGGAGACGTGGATACCGTATCAGTTGGCGGAACCGGCGGATGTCAGCGTGTCCATCTATGCCGCAAACGGAAGATTGGTCAGGAACTTTGCGTTAGGACATAAGCAGACGGGCATCTATCACGATAAATCCCGCGCCGTCTATTGGGACGGTAAGAATGGGCAGGGCGAACCTGTCGCAAGCGGCATCTATTTCTACACCCTCACCGCTGGTGACTTTACAGCCACAAAAAAGATGCTTATCCGGAAATAACGTCACTGTTATCATCACCGAGAATTAGCAATTATGTCCCGACGCTTATTCTGATAACGGCAGCCACAACGACACTTCAGTCCCTTCACCGAGCGTGCTTTCAATTTCGACGCTACCGCCATGTTCCTCAAGAATTCGTTTCACATTTGCCAAACCAAGACCTGTGCCTCTCGTTTTCTTCGTAAAGAACGGCTCAAACAGATGTGCTAAATCTTCCGCTGGTATCCCGACACCGTTATCAACAACTTTGATGCCGACCATATCTTCATTCACAATTGTAGAAACTTTCAACACACCGCCTTGCGGCATCGCCTCCATCGCGTTTAGAACGACATTCATAAACGCCTGCTTCAATTTATCTGAATCAAATTGAATTTCTGGGGTTTCAGGTAACAAATCTAACACTAACTGAATCTTGTGGTGTGCCAAGTTAGCTTCCATCAATGCCAAAACGGCTTGCAGGACAGGCGCGAGTGGCTGTTGGGCGAGGTTAAGTGCTGTCGGACGCGCGAAGTCCATCAATCCCTTAACAATCGTATCAATTTGCTCAATCTCTTCAAGAATATAACGCAGCGATTGCTGATGTTTCTCGACTGCCATCTCCGGTTTCTGCATCAACATCTGTGCCAACATCCGCATAGATGATAACGGATTCCGTATCTCGTGCGCGAACGAAGCAGACATTTTTCCCGCTGTCGCCAAGCGTTCTGCTTGAATCAATTGATCCCTTGACTGTTTTAGATCTCTGGTCATCTGGTTAAACGCAGCGGCGAGATCACCGATCTCATCGTGTGTTTTTATCTCACACAGCTCATCAAGTTCCCCCGTCGCGACGCGCGCCGTAGAGTCAACCAAAACTTTGATTGGGTTCGTTAAGTTCCTACCAATGAGGTGGCTGATAAGAGCAACCAGTCCTATAACAAGCACAGCAATGCTGAGCATGTACCACGTAAACGTCCGTTTCGCCTCGGCGATCGCTTCCATTGGACGCAGCAAGCAGTAATACCGTCCAAGGCTCAGCGGGAGATAAAAAACTTTATACGGCTTTCCGTTAAGCGTAATGTCTTGGATAACAGATTTTCCATCCGGATTCTCAAGACGTGGCTTGACCTCACGGAGCCGCATTTTATCTGCTAAATTAGTCCAATCTCCTTCTACATCTGAGAGTTTATCCAGCGTGGTGCCATTAAGCGTGTAATCAGAGCCAAAAATCATAATCTCAACGCTATAAGCACTTTTGATTTTTTCTGGATCCTCCCCAAAGTATCCCGTTTTGGTGATGGTATCCAGCCAACCTTCCGTTTCACGCGTAAACTGTTCGTCGTATTTCCACGCGAAGATTTCAACGGCAACTAACGGGAGCACAATAGCAACCAGAGCGAAAAGAAGCATGAACGGAAGAACAATTTTGGTTTGAATGCCATACCGACGCATCGGAACCCTCTTTTCTTAGATTGCCACGATAAACAGGTTGTAGAGGTCTTTTGCATGTCGTTTGCTACCGAAACCTGATACTCACGTGATAGATTTCATTTTGGATAACATAAAATCTCGATTTTTCTTAAATTATGCACCCTTTTCACCCACAAATCGCGTCACTAACAATTGAAACCTATCTTCATTTAAAAAAGAAATGTGCTGGAGCAAACCTTATGCGGTGATTCATCAACATGTATGCAATAACTTCACTGAGATTGCTGTTAGTATAATCCAACGCGGTTGGCATGTCAACCATGATTGTTTCCTTCAGTGAATAAAAACAAATTTGCATCCCTAATCCAAATATATTATCATATATAATGTAAACTAAAATTAGGAATACAGTCCTGAAAATAATTGAAGCAGCCTCAGCCTTGTGAGTGATATTTTAACCGAACAAAATTCGATCAAATACGTCTAATACATGGGAAAATATGGGAAATTAGGAACTTTTTGGCACACACGGTGTGTAAGTATTAAATATTTCTACAACGGTGACACAATAAACTGAGGTACTTTAAAGTTAACTTTGCGCCCTATGGAGAAAATAGATATGACCTTTACCCAAAAAAGCATCACTTCTTATACGGACACCGAGCTTGAACAGATTGATGAGGATTCACTTGTTAATCAGTTCCAGAGCGGCGACACAGAGGCTTTTAATCCTCTCATGCTTAAATATCAAAAGAAAATTTACAACCTCATGTACCAACGGGTGCGCGATCAGGAAACAGCAAAAGACCTCTGCCAGGAGGTTTTTCTGAAAGCGTTCAATGCCCTACCCAACTTCAAAGGCGGTTCAGCGTTTTATAGTTGGATCTACCGGATTGCAATCAATTGCAGTATCGATTTTCAGCGCAAACGTAACCGCGATAAGGTGCTTACGTTTGAAGAATTACCGCTTGAAGCAGACGAGGTGCTAAGAATGACCGATGACTACCCGTCTCCTGAGCAACTTCTTGATGAGAAGGAACTTGGGCTTATCATCAGAAAGGCGGTGAAGAAACTTCCACCCGGTCAGCGTCGGGTCTTTAATCTGCGGCACCGACGCGAACTCGCGATCAAAGAGATCGCAGCACTGCTAAACAGGTCGGAAGGCACGGTTAAAGCGCACTTGCACCATGCACACCGGCAGCTTCAAGGTATGCTGCTCCCATACTTGCGAAATGAACCGCTCGAATGGAACGGAGAAATTCAGTAGAACTGAAATAGGGCGCAGACGCTTCCCGGTAAGAGCGACCTCCGGTCGCACTTCTTCTAACTTACTGACAACTGAATGCCTCTGAAATTCATCATAGAATAGGGTATGAAATCCCAGTAAAAATCAAAAGTAGTGGATAAATCTTGGCGCGAAAAAACGAAAAATGCGTCACATCCCCACGTGCTGCTTAGCATCTGCACGTCTATCTCAAACTCACGCTACAAAACGTTCCATTTTTAGGTATTGAAGGCACAAATTATAGCACAAACTGCATGAAGTGAAAATAAATATTGCGGTAATACATGAAAAAGACGACTGTAGGGCAGGTCTTGTGCCTGCCCACATTATTCCTATAATTTCGATTTTCGCGCAAGGGTTCTTCCCTGTAAGAACAACACTCGGAAACCTCAAAATCCCGATTCTGATAGTGAAGCTAATCACGAACAACTGAAAAATGAAAACCAAACATCTCCGAAATTAATATTGATATATAACTTGACAAAACGCCCCAGATATTGTATAATATATACCGTAGATAATACGAAGAATGAACTATAGGTGGGATGGCTGAGTGGACGAAAGCGGCGGTCTTGAAAACCGTTATGGCGCAAGCCATCGTGGGTTCGAATCCTACTCCCACCGCCATTATGGAGAGGTGCAGGAGTGGTTGAACTGGACTGCCTGCTAAGCAGTTATGGCGCAAGCCATCGTGGGTTCGAATCCCACCCTCTCCGTCTTTAAAACAATAAATCAGACACGAAGGATAGGCAAAGCAGAGATGCCTAACACTTCAATAAAGTACGATGCGCGCCTGTAGCTCAGTGGATTAGAGCATCTGACTACGGATCAGAAGGCCGGGGGTTCGAATCCTCTCAGGCGCTTCATAAGTTATTTGTTGGACAAAATTTGGATAGCGATCTTTTCTGGATGGGACAAGCACTTGAGTTAGCGAAAAAAGCCGCTGAGCAGGGTGAAGTACCAGTCGGTGCGATACTCGTTAGCAACGATGTCCGTATCGCTGAAGCATCCAATCTGCGTGAACAATCTGGGAGTCCTATCGCTCATGCGGAAATGCTCGTCATACAAGCGGCATCCGAAAAAATTGGGAACTGGCGATTTGTTGATACAACGCTTTATGTGACGTTAGAGCCGTGCCCAATGTGTGCGGGTGCTATTGTTTTAGCGCGCATTCCAAAAGTAGTTTACGGCGCGGCAGACCCGAAATCTGGGGCAGCTGGCACACTCTACAATATCCTCCAAGATGAACGGCTAAACCATCGGGTTGAATTGGTAAGTGGCGTGTTAGCAGATGAGAGCAGCGCACTGCTAAAGTCTTTTTTCCAAGAACGCCGCCATAAACGCTAAAAGATGAATCCAGCGTTGAAGGTATGCTACGCTATCGTTATCACGCACCATAAGGAGAGATGCAGGAGCGGTTGAACTGGACAGTCTCGAAAACTGTTGTGGCGCAAGTCACCGTGGGTTCGAATCCCACTCTCTCCGTT
>JAPPDN010000604.1 GCA_028824575.1 Candidatus Poribacteria bacterium
CAACAGCGACTTGTAGTCCAGAAAACCCTTCGCTTTTGACGTTTCACTAATCAGATCGTCAGTTATATCTTTAACATCTCTTGACCACTCGCAGGTATTTTTCTCTCGTTGAGACTCTGAAAGGAAACGAAGTTTGATATGACCAGGATCCTCGGTAAAGATGTTCTGATGGGTTTCAAACGCCAGGTTCCCGTTATCCTCGCTATTTTCGGGCACACTGGATTCAAGAAAATACTTTAGGGCAAGATATAGTGACGATTTTCCGCTCCCATTTTCTCCATAAACAAGTAAGTTTTTCCCTGCATTATGAAGATTGATGTGATAAATTTGCGGAAAAGCTCTAAAGTTTTTGATCTCAATATCGGTTATTTTCACAGCTTCCCTTGAATGATGCGGACAGGTTTTATACTATCGAAATAATAAAGGTGGCGTCGGACAAGATGCATCCTGTCATATAACAATTCAAAGATGTCCCGGAAAGCGGACATTTTATCACCCTGAATTTCTTCAATCGATGGCAACCCTTCGTCCAATAACGGTTGTAAGAAAACTTTATCGCTCTTATGAAGTTCCGCAGGTAGGTAAGCCTCATAAACCAATCCATCAATAACGCGCTCAAAGTATCCGAGCATTATGCGGTCGCGGGCATACTTCAAATCCTTGCTGTTTATCTCCGGTTGCTGCTGTAGGTAGATCAGATAATCAACGATTTTAGCGATGAGTGCTTTGTGGACTGGCGTGATGTCGGGAATAGGAATCTGTTGGATATACCCACTGCGCGCCCGAAGCGGATCAATCGTCAATTGGTTCGACACCTGCGAATAAAACCACTCCACAGTCCGAGAGTTGAGAAGACCGCAGAGCCACATTTCTTCAGTTGGGATAAGATAAGCGGTCTTGCCGTAATAATAACCGGCAGTATCAATAGCGAAAGTCTGATGGTTATAGGTGTCTGGACAGACCAGTTTCGGTTGTGCGAAACGCTCTGTATTATTGAGAGATACCGGTAACTCATACCACTCCTGTTTACCTTTTCGTTTGCTTAGAATTTCTTGATATTTTTCCAAGTGCTTTAGGATTGCCGGATAGTCGTTTATTGCAATGCCACGGTGGGTAAAGATGAGCCACTGCTGCGGTGTATCAACCTGCCACCGCCTTAGGTCTTGTCCGTGTAAAAACGGTTTCAATATATCGGCGGATGAAGGGTGTGCCGCAATGAATTTGTCCCGCGTTGTTTTATCTACAACGAACGCCTCGGTGGGTGCCGTGTTGATGCCGAAAGCGGGTTTTGATTTGACGTACTCACTTAATGGTGTACCAGCATCGCGAAGTTGGGAGCGTAAATTCACTACATTCGGCGATTCAATGGGATTACCATCAGCATCCAGTATTTTTCGTGTTTTGGGATAACGTGTACGTCGACGTTGTGTCAGTAAGAGTGAAATGCCTTTTGGTAATTTAACACGGTGTTGTCTCTCATAAGCCTCGACGTTTTTGTAGCCGTCACGAAATGCGGCGATGATATCCATACCTTTTTTCTTTGCAGCAATCAAATCGGTTTTGGCTTTTTCCCATTCTTGCAAGTGTAACCGTACCACCCCGCGATTGTAATAGGTTACATCACGATTGGGATTTAGTTCTATCGCTTTGGTATAGTCTTTAATAGCAAGGTCAATCTTGTCTTTTTTGCCATAAGCTACCCCACGGTTATTGTAGGCACTAGCGAGATCTGGCTTCAGTTCTATTGCTTTGGTATAGTCTTTGATGGCACGGTCATAATCGCTTATATTGCTATAAACATTGCCGCGATTGATGTAGGCACTAGCGAGGTCTGGCTTCAGTTCTATTGCTTTGGTATAGTCTTTGATGGCACGGTCACAATCGCCTATATCATCATAAACATTACCACGATTATAATAAGTTATATCGCTATTAGGATTTAGTCCTATTGCTTTATTGTAATCTTTGATAGCATGCTTATAATTGCCTTTTTTACTGTAAGCTATCCCTCGATTGTGATACGCGTCAACGAAATCTAGTTTCAGTTCTATTGCTTTGGTAGAGTCTTTTATGGCAAGATCGTAGTCGCCCCTTCTTGCGTAAGCCATCCCACGATTATGATATATCTCCGCGCTATTTGGATTTAGTTCTATTGCTTTGATATAGTCTTCAATGGCACGGTCATAATCACCCTTTTCACTGTGAATGCTGCCACGATTGTTATAAGCCCCAGCATGCTTAGAATTGATTTGTATTGTTTTGTTGTAGTTTTTGATAGCAAGACTATGTTCGTCTTTTACCTTGTAGGCATTACCGCGATTGTAATAGGCATCGGCGTAATTAGGTTTGAGTTCTATCGCTTTATCATAATCTGAAATGGCAACATCATACATGCGTTTTGTTTTGTAGGCATTACCGCGATTATTATAGGCATCGGCGTAATTAGGTTTGAGTTCTATCGCTTTATCATAATCTGAAATAGCAACATCATGTTCGCCCTTCCCATCATAAGCCACCCCGCGATTGTTATAGGTTAAGGCATAATCAGGGCGCAACTGTATCGCCTTGTTGCAGTTTTTAATAGCAAGGTCGTGTTTATCCTCTTTGATATAAGCAGCACCGCGATTAATATAGGCATCCGCATTATCTGGATTGAGATCAATAACATGTGAGTAGGCTTCTATTGCCATGCTGATTTGATTCAGTATCAGTAGGAAATTCCCTTGTTGGAAAACCCATTCAGTCAATCGTTTGTTTTGGACATTTTCAGATGAAGATTTTGCTTGGGTCTGCATCTCATCAACTGTGTTTCGGATACCATCTACTACGTTTTGCCAACCTTCACTTTCATCTTCCCATTTGGTAATAGGCTTACCTTTATCAGGGAGAACTTCAAAATTGCTGAGTTGATGATACAACCAATCGCAATGCTCAAGGATAATTGGGATAACCCTAATCTCTTGCTTTAATGCCTCTGCCAATTCCTTGTTACAGTTTTTAGAGGCAAGGCTGGCAGCGGATACAAGATAAAGCAGCAGATCCGAATCTTCAACCTTTTTGAGAATGTCTTCCTGAAGTGCTCCGTCTCCAGGCGTGAGTTGACCATCATCCCAAGTTACCAACTCGTTTCGCTGCTCCATTACAGCGAGACGTTTTCGTAATTCGTCTTTTTGCGCTGTATTTTCGTGCGAGTAAGTAATGAATCCCTTTAGCGGTTTGCTCACGGTTTTCTCACTTCCACAATGCGATTTACTTGACCGTAATGATAACACATCTAGCAACAAATATCAATCGAATATTAAGGAGAGTGTGTAAAGTTTTTGGCATAACACTCAACATACTTGATGATTCACATACCGCTCCGCTGGAGCGGAAAACCTTAGACATAACGGATGCTATAGACATATCGCTCCGCTGGAGCGGAAAACAACTCAAATCTGACTAATTTGCGCTTAGGTATCCAAAAGGCTCCAATTCTTTCGTTGTGGGTGGAGTTTGAAACAGCGATAATGACCTCCAACTCAAGATTTTGACAAAATATTTACACACCCCAAAAAATCTGAAAAACTTGCACTTTAGGATATTTTGTTATATCATAATAGTATAAGGTGAAAGTGGAAAGGATAATTGAAAAATGACGAAATTAAAAAATAAAACAGAGAATAAATCGCGGGGTTTGAAGGTCTGGTTTTTGCTTGCGCTGACTGTTCCGGTTTGTGTGTTGGTGCAAGCCGATGAGCATGTTCCTAATGTTGAAACCATCGTTAAAAAGATTGATCAGCTCTATCGTAGCGAGACGAGCCATGCCGAGATGGAGATGCACATTGTCACGCCACATTGGGAACGCACGCTCGCAATGACGGTCTGGACGCAAGGGATGCGCAAGACTTTTATTCGGATTACGGCACCCAAGAAAGAACAGGGAGTCGCGACACTGCGTATCGGGAACGAGATGTGGAACTATCTGCCGAAAACGAACAAGACAATGAAGATCCCGCCATCAATGATGATGGGGTCGTGGATGGGTTCCGATTTTACGAATGACGACTTGGTCCGGGAGTCGTCAATGCTCGACGATTATACCTATCAGTACGTTACACCCGAAGACGCAGACTCGGAGCATCTCTATATCCAACTCATACCGAAAGAGGATTCTCCAATCGTTTGGGGCAAGATTGTTGCAGCGGTGCAATCCGACGATTATATACCGGTGTGGCAGCGGTTCTATGACGAAAAAGGGAACCTGATGCGGGTTATGAATTTCAAAGAGATCAAAACCTTTGGCGACAAAATCGCGCCGTCTGTGATGGAGATGATTCCGCAGAACAAAGAAGGACACAAAACGGTTGTCCGATGGTTGAATGCAACATTCGATTCGGATATTGACGATAAAATCTTTACGCGTCGGAATCTCCAGAGAAGAAGATAGGTTGGACGGCACGCGGCGCGTGCCTACTACTTTATAAAGATAGGTTGGACGGCACGCGGCGCGTGCCTACTACTATGCAAACTACTTTATGATACTTAAGATTGCGTTTCGTAATATCTTCCGTCAAAAGCGGCGGACCATTCTAACAGCACTTGCGATGATTGTCGGTTTCGCGCTCTTATCGCTCACCATTGGTTTGTCCGATGGTGCCTACGGGAACATTATCGCGATGTTCACCCGAAACCGTATTGGACATATTCAGGTGCATCGCGACGGGTATCTTGATAAACCGTCGCTTTACAAAACAATCGACAACACCTCTGCTGTGGGTGAGACGATTCAGCGTATTGTAGGCGTTGAAGCGTGGACCCCGCGCGTCTATGGCGCAGGACTCGGCTCGGTTGGTGAAAAGAGCACGGCTGTGCAAATCATCGGGGTTGATGTGGCACGTGAAACCGCAGCAACCCGTTTTGACCAAAAAGTCGTTGCAGGCAGCACACTCGGAGAAACACCATCGCATGCGGCGGTTATTGGAAAAGGTTTGGCGAAAATTGTGTCTGCAGCGATTGGTAGTGAAATTGTCATCGTTTCACAGGGTGCTGACGGTTCGATTGCGAATGACGTGTATAAAATCGTCGGTATCGCAGAAAGCGGTGACGACATAACGGACCGCGTGGCGTGTTATCTGCATATTGAAGACGCTCAAGAATTGCTTGTACTTGATGGACGTGTCCACGAAGTTGTTGTGATTGTCTCAAACATCAACCGAGTCAATAAAATTACGAGCGCAATCGAAACACAACTCAATGACTCGACGCTTGATGTAGCACCGTGGCAGGTGGTCGCTAAATCCTTTTATCGCGCGATGCGGACCGATCAACAAGGTGACGCGATAAGTCGTTTGGTAATTATGCTTATTGTTGCTATTGGTGTCTTCAATACGGTGCTGATGTCGGTGCTGGAGCGGACCCGTGAATACGGTGTGCTGAAGGCAGTCGGGACAAAACCGGTGCAAATCTTCTGGCTCGTCGTTTGCGAAGTGGTCATCATAGCACTCGGCAGCATCTGTGTTGGCGCGCTCCTTGGGGCCTTGATTAACTATCTGTTCTCTATATACGGTATCACTTACCCTGAAGAAATTACCTACGGCGGCATGAAACTCAAGACGTTGTACGCTGAAGTCAACGTCCGATGTCTGGTTATTCCAGCCATCACCGTTATGCTATCAGCGATGATCGTCAGTCTATTTCCAGCGATAAAAGCTGCGCGTATTATGCCTGCGAAGGCGATGCGGACACATTGATATAGTTGTCAGTTTGCCTCGCAGTGAGAGTTATCAGTTATCAGTTAAGAGGTTTTCGGGGTATCCTAAAGTCTCTTTCTGATAACCGAACTGTTCTCATTGCGAAGCATG
>JAPPDN010000850.1:0-3266 GCA_028824575.1 Candidatus Poribacteria bacterium
TGAGTGGTGCCATTCCAAAAAACTGCGCGACAGGTTCAATATAGAGTGTTATCAGGTGAAGTGCGATAACGATGCCGGAGATGACCATGAGTCGGGAATTCGCGAATATTCTTTGAAATAACGATTCCCATGGATAGCGTAAAGCTTGCCAGCATGTTGCCAACTGTGTGAGGATGAGTGCCGTACATACGACTGTTCTCGCTATCGTGATATCTGGCGAAATTGGAGTTCCAGTATTTCCACCTGAGAACACCTCTCTCATTAGGGTCGAAACGCCGATGGTATCGGACAATGCGGGGGAACGCCACAACATAAAGAAGAACGGGATGAGTGACATCAGACTAATAGTGACGGCACGGCAAATAATATCTACGCCTGTTGTTTTTGAGAGAAAGCGCGCCCTTGAAAAGAGGGTCGGTCGGTGGTGCTTTTCATCAGCAAATATCTGTTCGGTGCCCATACCTAATGATGGTAGTAGCGTTGTGAGCAATTGCACCCAAATGATCTGCGTTAGTGTCAACGGCATCGGCATTTTATAGAGATAGTGTAAAACCGTGCCAATAGTGAGTGTGAAGAATAGGGAGAGTGTACACGAGAGATTCCAACGTAGGAATCCAGCTGCGTTGTGATATGCTTCACGGGCATGAAGCAGGGCATCCCTTACGGCTTGAAAGCCCTTAGTATTGATAAGTCCATCAGCAGCGGCTTGAACAACGTGTGATGCCTGCGCACTATTAGCGAGCGCGATATCAGCGACAGTCATCGCACGTAGATCGGTTCTATTTTGGCCCAAAAATCCTATAGCGTGTCCTTGACGCTTCAGACTCAGGACAATATTCCGGCGCTGTTCCCAAGTCGGTTGTGAATAAGCAAACCATTTTGCTGTTTCGTTGTCGATCTGTTCACGCGGGACTGCGTCAAATTCTTCTCTTGATGCTACCGCTTTCCTGTTGTGAACAATGCCGAGGTCTTTCGCTAAGTCAACAGTCTCTTGCTCTTTACCTTCCGAGATAAGGACAATTTTCAGACCGGTGTCAAGACTGGATTTCAGAACTGTTTTTGTTTCTTCATCATTGCTGATAGAGAAGCCTATAAAACCCAAAAAGATAGGATTGTCTTCCATTTCTTGTGGCTTCAGAATAACATCAGAGGAGTGAAAAGCGACACCATAAACCTGGGATTTGGTGCTGAGCAAATAGTCTATGATTTCATGATACATCTCATACTTGTCGTCCGAGAGGGGTGTAATTTCGCCATTAATGAGTACAGAGCCACAGGTGTCAAGTACAGTCTGCGCGTCTCCAAAAATGACATTAAGATAGTCCTCTGGAGCTGACTCGAACACCTGCATTTGGTACCCATAGTTACGTGTAGAAGGGTAAGCATCCACCAAAGGGAGTTTAGCCTTGACACTCTCCAATTGATAGCCGAGACTTTCCATGTTCTGCTGGATGGTGGTCTTGGGTGAAGGTGTCGTCTCGTTAGTCTCGGTTCCCGAAGTTGCCGCGGTATTGGCAGTAGCTGCGTTAGGCATATTCCGCCCGTCAGAAGTGCCAAGCCCAGCAGTGAATACTAAGTGCGGTGCACCTTGAGGAATTTTCCCACCATGTGGTACCGCTGCAACCGCTTTTTGTCGTTCCGCAACGGAAAGTTCTTTCAAGGACTCCAACCATGTTCGCCACGTATTACCATCAACGAGTTGTTCATCAACGAAAAGACTGGAGATCGTTAGGGCGCGTGTCGTAGCAAGTCCATTTTCATTTGCACAAAAAATGGTGATGCGACTCAATTTTTCAAGGCTATTTGAATTGCGGAGTGTGATCCCTTTCTCCCTTAATTTTTCGGTATGTTTAGAAAACGACAATCGGAGCAACCCAATAACATTGCCTGGTGCAGATGCCAATGCGAACAGCAAGCCGAGAAGGATTAGGGAGTGCCAATCGGTAACCCGATTCTGATACTCAAACCACCAACCAACGGCTACGGCGATAGCTGCGACAACTATGCCTACTATCTTTATTATGGCATGTAAATCCCGCGTTTCGCTTTCAGCGAGCGTCTTCGCGATAGATGTCGGCGGATCATCTTGATGCTGCTTCCATATTTCTATCTGTTTTCCGGTCTTCACAACGATTGCGAACCCATGTCCTGCTACGACGTATGTCCCACCAAATGCGATATTTTTTTGTTTTTCCGGTGGTAAAACAGGTTCTGGAATATCCGTACTTATCTTTTGTACGGGGCCCTCGGTCCCGAAGAGTGCGGATTCATCAATCATCAGTCCTTCAGATTCAATAATTCTGGCATCTGCAGGCACGTAATCTCCTGCAGTCAACGAAAGTAAATCGCCGGGAACAATATCCTCGGGCGCACATTTTTCAAATTTTCCTTGTCGAATAACTTTGATACTATGCGCCATGAGTTTATTGATATTGGCATCCCGACTGCAAGCGCGATACACGATTGCAGACGCGTACGCGATATGGATAACTAAAACTGCTGCAACAATACCTACCGTATGAAGGGTAATACTGCTCGTGCCACTGAAAAACAAAGCGACCAAGATACCCGTCGCGAGTGCCAAAACAATGACCCGCCATGTCAGTAACGGTTCCAGAAACGCCTTAATCGGAAAGACTTTTTTCTTTGAAGCGACTTCGTTTTTGCCGTACCGCGATTTTGCTTTCTCAAGGGCTTCTGCGCTCAACCCTTGGTCCATGTTGGAGTCGAATTTGTTCAGTATTGATGCAATGTTTTCTGTATGAAAATTTGACATCTCTTTATAATTTCAGTGTTTATGATGATATACGAAAATATGTAGACCTCTGCTGATAAGCCGTTTATGAAGCGCGCTGATCAAGGATCCACAGTTAATTGAGGGCGTGTCATAAATTGTAACCGCAACAATAGGAAATAAAATTTGCTATTGTTCTAAGACGGAACCTCTGGAGTAAAATTCCTTAGCGTTTAGTTATCAAATTAATTCTCAATTATTGGTTTTCAGAGGTTCTCAACGTGAAGACTTGCTCCGTCAATATCCGGTTTTAGAATTTTAACATCAGATGCAATTTGATATTTTCTGAAGGCGGACTGCATCTGTTCAGCCACCTGTTCTGTATGCTCCAGGCAATAGGCTGCGACAGTCGGTCCCGCTCCACTCAAAGCGACACTGAGCGCGCCAGCGGAGGTAGCCGCTTTTGCTACGTCATCAAACCCTGGAATTAGCGAGGCGCGGTAGGGCTGATGCAATCTATCCTTCATGGCGA
>JAPPDN010000850.1:3276-5839 GCA_028824575.1 Candidatus Poribacteria bacterium
GGCGACGCGAAGCATCTCAAATTGCCCTGTGGCAATACTTGCGATTAGCAATGTACTCCGACTTGTATTGTATACGGCATCCGCGAAACCTACTGAGGTTGGTAGCACACTGCGCGCTTGTTCCGTTGAAAGCGGGAAATCCGGAATTGCCAGCACAACCGAAAGTACAGGTGGACATTCCAATCGAACCGTATGCACCTGAGCATTCTCCTGCGCTGAGACGACAATTCCACCATACAACGAAGCAGCAACGTTATCCGGATGTCCTTCAAGTTCTGTTGCAAAATTGAGGAGTTCCACGTCAGAAAATGGCGTACTGCAGAGCACATTCGCCGTTAGCAACCCGCCAAGAATAGCTGTCCCACTTCCCCCTAATCCACGGATTGCAGGTATTCCGTTCTCTATCTGCAATTTGAAACCATTTGGACGTTTGGTGTCACTTCGGTCATAGACGAGTTCTACTGCTTGAAACGCGACATGTTCGGGTGTGCTTGGTATTTTATCGGCGTCTACGCCGCTAACAACGACTTGGGTGTCGGTTTCAGTGGCTTCCAACGTCACTTTACTGTAGAGTTGGAGGGCAAGCCCCAGTACATCGAACCCAGGTCCGAGGTTTGTAGTACTTGCAGGAATACGTGCAGTAGCTTTCTGGTATTTTTGTATTTCCTTGCGGATAAGTTCCATTGTTAGTTACCCGACAATTTTCGCGTTTGAGTTGAAGAAACACCCAAGCAAAAACCGTCTCTATTACATTACCGGCTTGGTTTTCGTTCCAAGAGAAAACCCGATTTTAACATCGGAAAAATCGGAGCGAAAACCCAATATTTAAAATTACAATTTTGAAATTGCAGTTTCCATTCTGCCTAATGCCTCTTGAATGTTTTCCAAAGAGTTGGCGTACGAAAGCCGGAGATACCCATCACCGAATTTACCGAAGGCGGTTCCGGGTAAAAGTGCGACATCTGCCTCTTCCATGATATAATCGGCGAGTGTTTCACATGAAATCGGCAATTGCGTTACGTTGGGAAACACATAAAATGAACCGAGCGGCTTGATACAACTGACCCTGTCAATTGCATTGAGTCCATCCACAATTGCATCACGGCGTTTCTGAAATTCTGTAACCATTTCTGTGACAAAGGTTTGGGGCCCGGTGAGTGCCTCTATTCCAGCGAGCTGTGTGAAGGTGGCAGTACACGAGTTTGAGTTAATAGTTAGTTGGGTAATTTTATCAGCGATTGCTTGCGGTGCGATGCCATAACCGAGCCGCCAGCCTGTCATGGCGTAAGTTTTAGAGTGCCCTTCGATCAAGATTGTGCGTTCCTTCATGCCCGGTAGGCTGAGGACACTATGATGTTTACCTTCGTAGAGGATGCGTGAATAGACTTCGTCTGTGAGCAGATAAAAATTGTGTTTCTGTGCCAGTTCAGCAATCGCTTCAAGGTCTTCAAGGGTTAGCGTTCCACCTGTCGGGTTCTGAGGTGAATTGAGGATCAGCAATTTTGTCCGATCAGAGATTGCGTCGGCGAGGTCTTCGAGTCGGAACCGGAAACCTACGTCCTCGCGAAGCGGTAGCGGCACCGCTTTACCGCCGATGAAGTCAATAACGGATTCATAGACCGGGAAACCCGGCTCAGGATAAATAACTTCATCACCATCGTCTATTAGAGCGAGGATAGTAAAGAAGATGATCGGCTTCGCGCCGGGGGTTACCGTGACCTCGTCAGGATGTATTGTAATGCCTCGCGTATCAGTTATATGCTGTGCGACGACCTCTCGAAATGCTGGCACACCAGCAGATGGACAATAGCCGGTATGCCCCTCCTTCATGGCTTTGTAAGCTGCCTCAATAATATTAATCGGTGTTGGGAAATCAGGTTGTCCGATCTCTAAGTGGATGATATCTTTGCCTTGTGCCTCGAGTTGTTTGGCTTTGGCAAGCACCTCAAATGCGGACTCTGTTCCCAATCGACTCATCCGCGTTGCGAATGTGGATGTTTCCAAAATTCTACCTCCGTCCCTTAACCATTCACTGATGACCTAATATTAGTTATTCAACCGTTGCTCAGCGAAATGTCATCAAGCTAAGTATAATTTATTTTCCCAGCAAGATTACGCCGTTTCCACCTGCTAACCAGACCTGTTTGTCTAAAATGAAAACACTATTCATCCGGAACCGTTGGACCATGTCATCACCCGGATCTTGGACTTCCCAGTTTTTACCACCGTCATTGGTATGTACAATCACACCGACGCCTAAGTCTCCACCGACTGCCCAGCCCATATATTTGTCAGCGAATTGGATGCTTCTTAGTGTTTCTTCAGTGCCGCTTGCCTGTATAGTCCATTTGCCGCCACCGTTGCTCGTGTGGAGGATAAGACCGTTTTCACCGACTGCCCAGCCGTGCTTATCATCTAAGAAAAAGATGTCTTCAAGCACATCTTCTGCGCCAGTTTCTTGTGCTTCCCAAGTCTGTCCACCATCCATCGTCTTCTGAATCACGCTATTTTGACTGACTTGGGGGACAAGGTGTACGCCAGCAACCCAGCCTGTGGATTCATC
>JAPPDN010000393.1 GCA_028824575.1 Candidatus Poribacteria bacterium
AGCGTTACAACGGTGCGTTCGCTCTCTGGAAGCTTTTGGAGGAGGCGTTTGACGAGTTCGCGCTGGTGTTCAATAGATGCTTCCTCGCCACGTGCTGCCTCATATCGGGCATAACATAATGCCTCTAATTCGGTTGTGGATATTGCATTCAGGGATGTCGTTGATACCTGCTTCTTTCGGAGCCATGTGATACAGTGCCGTGTGGTGATGACATAGAGCCACCCCGGAAAACGATCGAGCGGTTTCAGTGTCGATAACTTTTTGTACACCTTGAGGAAGATATCTTGTGTGAGTTCTTCGGCGGTATGGAAATCACCGATCTTCCGCCAGACAAGGGTATGAACCCATTTCTGGTATTTGTTGACGAGTGTTGTAAACGCCCCTTCGTCTCCATCCAAAGTCCGTTGAATTAATGCAGCATCACTCTCTCTCATCTGTCTTCCTCCGAAAAAATAAAGAATAAGGCTTCATTATATAGTAACGCACTTTGGGGTTTGAAGTGGTGCATAAAATGCAATTTTGGGAAGATTTAGGATTTAATGGGGTGACGGAGCATCCGAAAATCTGGCTATCGAAGAATATTAGTCACTGCAGTTCATTGCAGTGGCAACTCCAAGACTCCACGGTGCTCTGTGCCGACATAGAGGATATTTCCCGCGGCAACGAGAGAAGTTACCCGTTCTGGGATTTCTGGTACAATTTGAATCCAAGTTCTTGTGTTCTTCTGTAATCGATAGGCACTTGTTTGGGTAACACCATAGAGGGTTGTGCCATCAATTGCTAAGTGACGCATGGTGATCGGTATCTGTTCTGCATCGGTAAGCACACGCCAATTTTCGCCATCGTTTGACATGCCGACTCCATTACCTGTTGACACATACACCGTGCTACCGACAAACAGGATCTCTTTGAAGTGCGGTAATTTCTCCAGCAGCTCGGTGCGCGATACTGTTCTATCAAGTGGCAACGGAAAACTCGCGGTAACATCTTTCCAAGTGGTACCACTATCCACCGATTGAAAGAGGGTGCCGTCACTTTTGCCAAGGTAAACGACTTCTTCCGAGGCAGCGACTTGGAAACCGTTAGTGGCATAAAAGCCGTCGAACACAGGAGCATCTTGCATGCCGGTGTCGAACCATTCATGGTCGCCGCGGGAACATCGGTAGAGTTTATGTTCGTATTCAATGTAGAAGGTGTCTTCACTGATAGCGAACTCGCCCGTTGTTCTGGTTGCAGCTTCCTTAATACCGAGTAGATAGTGCGCAAGCCCCGTCCGTTCTTCCTCATCAAGTTGGAGTACAACGGTAGCGTCGGCGATACTCTCCAACCATTCGCCGTGGCGTGCTACGACATAAGCTGGTATATCTTTAATGTGCAGTAGCGTATCAATACCCGGCACAGAATAGAAAAGGCTGTTTGTGCTCCCGCCTTGTTTTGCTCTGACGAAAAGCGAATTCTCTGCTGCAGTCATATTGGATAACCCTAAATCAATGAGTGCTTTATTTTCTGGAAGGGGCAGATTGATCCCAACAGGGGTCCATTGTTCACCGCCATCAACGGATTTGACGAACTGCGTACGGGTTGTTGCGTAGAGTGTCCCGTTAACCTGTACGAGATCATGGACATGGGTTTCGGCGATGCCTATTGTCCATGGCTCCCAATTTTCGCCGCCATCAATCGTGCGTCCAACACTTCTCACTGTCGCCACAAAAAACGTGTTTTCATCTAAGGCAATCGCCGGTGAACTACTATGCGCAAACGCATGTTTTTGATAACCGAGGTCTTCCCATGTGTTTCCAGCATCTGTTGATCGTAAGGTGCCAACTCCGAGCACCAGAACAGTTTTGTCTATCGCTACCAGTTTGACGGGGAGACTAAAAGCTTGCATTGGTGGTGTTATGTCCGTCCACGAATCTCCGAAGTCGTCTGAAGTGAACAGTGAAGTGTGCAGCAAGCGGGACTGCGGATCTACCTTATTTGAGGAACTCAGATAGATTCTGTTGTCAGCGACTGCTAACGAATTCATGGCAGGTGGCAGTTCACCGGGCACTTTTTTCCATACACCTGAATCAAGTCGGTAGAATCCTTGCTTTGTTGTTAAGAAGAGTACGTTCTCAATAGCGGCAGCGTCTTGTATGTTCGGTATGGTTAAGCCAGCATTAAACAGGTGCCATGTGTTACCGGCATCTATTGAACGAAAAACACCCTTTGAGAGAACAAGGTACATTTCAATTTGTGCATCCTGTGGACGGCGCATTTGCGTTGGATCTGTGATGAGCAGCGCGACGGTATATCCTTGTGGACGTTCACCGAGAGGCTCCCATGCCACACCGCGATCAGTCGACTTTAGCACATGCGTTTTAGCGGCAAGGTAAAGGGTATCCCCGCGTTCTGCCATTGATTTAGCAGCATAAATAGAGGGAAGTGAGTCGTTAATAAGGGTCCATTCGCTCTTATCATCACCAGTCAATCGGTAGAGTCCAATGTCTCCAATAGCATAAACTTCCTTTTGCGCTGAGACAAAGAGATCGTTGACGTGCCCGCCTACCGGTCCCTTTTTCTGAATCCACTGTGGTTTTGTCTCGTGTCTCTCTACGGTATCTGCGTGTGCTGCTGCCAGGAGTCCGGTATTGGCTCTCGGATCTGTGCCGCTGCCTCTCCCCGGCGTATTACTCTTTCCGAACTGATTTTTCACATCTATTTCTCGTTTCAGTTCAAATACAACAGGTGCATCAACCAATTCAACGGTCATCTCCGCTGTTGCGTCCAAGTTATAGGGTTGCTGAAAACGGGATAATGCACGAGGTCCCATTCCGACCATCAAGAGAACCAAAAAGGTTGATGCGAAAGAGAGTCCCCACGGTAGCCACGGCTTGCTTACGGAAGGCGATATCGGTTTGATCTTAACAATTTCGCGCGTGATGTTCTCGGTTAGATTCGTAGGTATTTGGAAGTTCCCCAGCACCTCTTGAACCATGAATTCTTCCTTTTCCAACCGTTCGCGGGCGCGGCGGAGCCGGCTCCTCACCGTGTTTGACGATACCCCCAAAAATGCGCTAATGTCTTCACTCTTCATTTCTGCGAGATAATAGAGCGTTACAACGGTACGTTCGCTCTCGGGCAGCTTTTGGAGCAGACGTTTGACGAATTCACGCTGGTGTTCAACGGCTGCTGCCTCGCCACAGTTCGCTTCGTATTGCGCGTAGCAGATTTCTTCGAGTTCGACTGTGGACATGGCATCCAAAGATTTCGTCGGTAGTTCCTTTTTGCGCAGCCATGAAACACAGTCTCGTGTCGCAATAACGTAGAGCCATCCCGGAAAAAGCTCTGGACGTTTCAGCGTGGAGAGTCTCTTGTAAACTTTCAGAAAGACATCCTGTGTGATTTCCTCTGCGATATGGAAATCACCAATCTTTCGCCAGACAAGCGCATGCACCGATTTCTGGTATTTGTTAACGAGCGCGGTAAATGCACCTTGATCGCCATCTAAAACACGTCGAATGAGATCTACATCATTTGCTTTCATCATATCTCCTCAGAAAATATAGGGGTTTCATGATATAGTGACGCATATAGAAATCAAAATGGTGCATAAAATGCAATTTTTTGGAAGATTGTGCGTTTAATAATGCAAAGGCGAGGTTAAAAAACCTCGCCAGGAAAAGGAAAATCAAGAAGATATAAAAGGAAAAGAAGAGAAAATACTTATCGACGGGCACGCTGAAAATGGAGTACGCCGTTTTGCTTTGTGCCGATGTAAAAGGTATTGCCATCAATAGCGAAGGCGGTTGCGGTATGTGGCAGTTCTGGAGTAATCTGTTTCCATGTGTTTGTCTGGTGATCTACCTGATAGACCCCGCTATCACACACGCCGTAAGTCGTCATGCCGTCAACTGCAATCCGGTCCATGATGCGTCTATTCCCATCAGTATCGGTGAGTACGTACCATGTCTCGCCGTCGCGTGAGCTCATAACTCCCATATCGGTTGAGACATAGACGGTTGATCCAGCGAACAGTATCTCCTTGAAGTGTCCAAACGGAAAAACGAGGTTTTCGGTGACATCGCGCCAAGTGTCTCCACTGTCTTGGGACAAGAATAGATCTCCCTCTCGTTTCCCCGCATAGATTGTTTTCCCTGAAACGGCAAGGGTAAACCCTCCTCCATAAATAGGAGACACCCCTTCAAGATCTTCTAAACCTGTATTGTGCCATGCCGTTTCGCCGCGTCGCCATCTGAAAAGTTTACGCCTGTACTCCATGAAGACAGTATCATCGGTGACGGTAAACATTCCATTTGTTCGCCACTCTTCCATGACGCGGTGCCGGTCAACCTTCCACTGCTCCTGCACTTTATCAAGATCAACATTGTTCTTTTCGGCTTCCATGAATTTTTTCATGCCTTCCGTGTGTAAGGTGTCTTCTTCAAAATCTGGTACATCTTCAACGGGTAGGAACACATCACCGGCATTAGAGAGGCGAAAAAGTGTGACACCATCAAGCTCACTGTTGCTTGCATAGAGCACGCCGCCGGTTGTTGCAACTTTCGCTCCTGGTTTTTTCAGTGGAACATTCCCGTTAGCATTCAAGCCGACAGATTTCCACGACTCACCACCATCTGCGGATTTGAACATTTCTGTAGGTGTTAGCGCGTAGAGAACGTTTTTGACCGTAATCAGATTTGGCACATCAGAATTTACCATTCCAGCCATAAAGGGGTGCCACGTGGCACCGCCATTTGTTGAGCGTGTTATTCCGGATGGATTGGTTATATAAAAATTACTTTCGTCCACTGCAACAACAGGAAACGCGCCTAATACCCCGCGATCGCGTCTCGGATCTATCCATGTCTCGCCACGGTCATAAGAGACGAGTACGCCGCCAGCACCAACCAACATCAGGGTCCCTCCGACTGGAACAACCTCAACAGCGGCTATTATCTTATGTAAATGCTTGTCGGTATCCGGTGTAATATCTGTCCAAGAATCACCGAGGTCCGTCGAATAGAAAACGGAGGCATATAGGCTCCTACCTGCTCCAGGCTCTTGACCGACATTAGTTGTTCCGACATAGATTCTATCTCCAGCGACTGCCAACGATTTGATACCCTGTGAAGTTGGCACCGACAATTTTTCCCACGTGTCTGTAAACTGAAAAAGTCCTTGACTTGTTCCGACAAATAGCGTGTTATCAATGGCGAGGGCATTCCATATAAGGAAACCCAATTTAGGATCCGGCATGTTATTGATTTTCAAGGTTTGTCCAATTGACTCCCATTGGCGCCCGACATTTTCAGAACGAAATACTTCTGTGCTGAGGACGAGGTACATCGCTGTATTTGTGATAATCAACGTAACCACACGGCCTTCGGGGCGCGCGCCGAGGCTGTTCCATGTCCTACCCACATCAATTGAGGCTAAGAGTTCATTGGAGGTGAGGAGATAGAGGGTGTCCCCGTATTCTGCCATAACCGTATTGAAAGCGGCATTGAACTCTCGATTTGGACCACTGGCACTGACGAGTGTCCACGCGTCCGATTCTTCTGTGAGTCGATAAAGCCCCTTTTTTGCAACAGCGTAGAGGGTCTGATCAGATGCAAGAAAGAGTCCAGCCCTTGAAACGCCGCCCGGTCCTTTCGTCTGAACCCACTGCGGTTCTGCTGTTGGAAGGTTGGTCTCGTCTGCTTGCGCCGCTGCGATGAGCAGGGGTTCCGCTTGGAATCCAGAGGCACCATTTTTACCCGGTGTATCGGTATTCCCGAATTGTGTCAGCGCGTCGGATTTACGTGCCAATTCAAGGACAATAGGTGCGTCAACGAGTTCTATTGTCATCTCGGATG
>JAPPDN010000342.1 GCA_028824575.1 Candidatus Poribacteria bacterium
GGAATTTCAGTTTCTACCTCTCTCATTCTGCTCAAGTTAGATGTCATCGACCAGGTCATCCGTGAACCGATCGGTGGTGCACACAGGGATCCAGAAGCCGCAGCACGCAGTGTCAAACGCGCCATACGCAAGCATCTCACCGAATTGATGCAGATGACCCCTCAGCAACTCGTCCAACAAAGATATGAACGCTATCGGCACATCGGGCTTTACGGCGAAGAGCCCGTAGATATAGCATGAAAATAAGAACGATTACGACGGGCATTCCCTTGCCTTTTTCCCCTTACCAACTTCAACGTGCAGCAAGATTTAACGCCGCCTGTCAAACCTACTTTGAAGCGAACGGTTACGAAGTCCAAACAACACGCGTAAGCTGCCAAATCTGGGATGAAGCGCGGGATATAGATACAATCCTTACATTAGAATCCGATGCCCAAGCATTGGGAATTGAATTCCTAAACTTGGGAACAATCCTACCTGAGAAACGCCACACGGAAACACATCTCGCGCGTATCTCTGATGTAATTGTCGAAAGTGAGATGCTTTTCGCCACCGTCACTCTTACGACACAATCTGGAGGTATGGCATCGGACATCGCTGAAAACACCGCAGACATCATTCGGCAGATCGCGCGTCGAACCGATGCTGGCTATGGAAATCTCCGCTTCGCAGCGTTGATGAACTGCCCGCCAAATACACCCTTCTTTCCAGCGGCGTACTGGCACGACACTCGGACGAACTTCAGCATCGGATGGCAAGCGATAGACCTTGTACAAGAGGCTTTCACAGATGCCCCGAATTTAGAAGTTGGTTTGCAGAACCTGAAAACGGTCATGGAGGCGGAAGGACAGAAGATTGTCGCACTCGCACAGACGTTAGCACAGGAGTGGGGCATAAAGTTTGTCGGTATAGACGCATCGCTCGCACCGATGGGCGATGAAAGCATCGCTTACGCCATGGAACAACAACTCCCCGGTTATTTTGGCGAGCGTGGTACATTAACAGTCGCCGCCGGTCTGACCCGTACACTCCAATCCCTCGAACTACCCCTTTGTGGATATTCGGGATTAATGCTCCCTGTCCTTGAAGATGTCGGTTTGGGCGAGCGAAGTGAAGCAGGCTATTTTAACCTTGACAGTCTCCTCCTCTATTCTACTGTCTGTGGCACCGGATTGGATACCATTCCTATACCCGGGGATGCTTCGACATCTCAGATTGCCGCGATCCTAACGGATGTCGCCACGCTCTCCATACAGTTAAGCAAACCGTTATCTGTCCGCCTTTTCCCGGTTCCGGGATGCAACGCAGACTGCCTGACAGAATTTGATTCGCCCTACCTAACAAATACCACAGTAATGCAGATTTGAATGGGCCCTCCAAAGATTCCACTACCGACAACTGATAACTGAAAACTGAAAACTTCTAAAACTTTTTCCCTTGCCAATTGTCAAATCTTTTGGTAAGATGATGCGAACGAAATTTTGAGAGTATTGTCTATCTAATTGATATGCACATCGGAGGAAACTCACAATGTATATGCGGCATTGGTTACAGAGTCCTTCAAGTTTGACACACGGCAACATCATTAAACGTGAGATTTTTAGCAAACGTACAGAGGACTCCGCAGACAAAGAGGGCGCGATTCTCAGATATGTTGACAGCTTCTCTCGGTGCTACCTTGAACCGAGGATCGCTTCTGTGCCTACGGCACTTGATGACAAGCAGCTGATCTTTTACATCGTTGACGGTTCGGGGACATTTGAGGCGGGAGACTTGAAACAGCAAGTTACAGAGGGCGATGCAATCTTAGTCCCACCCGGACTCAACCATGTTTTGGAAAATTCGGAGCACACACCGTTAGAGTTTCTGATGTTGGAGGAGGTACTCTCGGATGGCGTGGCGGCACCGCGCAAGGAGGCACTGATCCGCAACTACCGGGAACGTCCTTTGGGACAAGGACATTGGACGCATCTGGTGCATCCAATTTTCGGGCCGGACGACGGTTTAGTAACGCTCCACTCAGTCCTAATGGTACGGATTGAGGCGATGCAAACGCCTGATACGCACGGACACGGTCCTGATATGGACGAGGTGTGGTATATGCTCGAAGGCAACGGCATCCATGTTGTCAGCAGGAATGTATACCGGCAGATGCCGGGCGATGCTGTCTCTGTGGCTTCGTCTAACCCAGGGCATAGCCTAATCAATGACACAGATGAACCGCTCAAGACGTTCTATTTCGCACGCTACGACCGCTAAAAGGAATAACTATGGCTGACAAACCACACGTTCTGCTCATCTCAACTGACCATTGGCCCAACTCACTTTTAGGGGTCAGCGGGCATCCCGCTATCCAAACACCGACGCTTGATTCGATCGCACGAGCCGGTACCCGCTTCACGCGCGGATACAGTGAATGCCCGGTTTGCGTCCCTGCACGAAAAACGTTGATGACCGGTGCAACAACGCGGACCCACAAAGACCGCGTTTTCAACGATCGGAAGGGAATAGACGGACTTCCGACAATCGCACAGACGTTTCGCAACGCAGGATATCAGGCTTATGCCGTCGGTAAGCTGCACGTCTATCCGCAACGTGACCGTATCGGATTTGATGATGTACTCTTAGGTGAGGAAGGCAGATTACAATACGGCGCGATTGACGACTATGAACTCTTCCTCGGCGACAGAGGCTATGCCGGTCAGCAGTTCGCGCACGGGATGTGCAACAACGATTACCTCAACAGGCCTTGGCACCTCCCCGAAGACTGCCATGTTACGAACTGGAGTACACAGCAGATGGTACGGATGATTAAACGCCGGGATCCAACGCGCCCCGGATTCTGGTACCTCTCCTATTGCCACCCGCATCCGCCTTTGGCACCACTCCAGTGTTATATGGATATGTATCGCAATATCGACGTGGATATGCCCTATTATGGCGAATGGTCAAAGCAGAGCGAGGATCTCCCTTTACCGATAAAAGGACGGCAAAAACAGGACGAACACTTTAATGAAGACTTGGTCCGCTCGGCACGTCAAGCCTTCTACGCGCTTTGTACGCACATCGATCATCAGTTGCGGGTCGTTATCGGCACGCTACGAGAGGAAGGCTTGTTGAACAACACGATTCTGCTGTTCACATCCGATCACGGTGATATGCTCGGAAATCATGGGATGTGGGCAAAACGGCTCTATTATGAAGATTCTGCCAATGTCCCGATGCTCCTCGTCGGCACCGCAGGCGATGAACGCGTAGGGCATCACAGGGTTGATGACCGGCTCGTCGGATGGCAAGATGTGATGCCGACGCTCCTCCACCTCGCAGGGATCGATATTCCAGATACCGTGGACGGAATACCGATGGTAGGCGATGAGAAACGGGAGTGGTTGTACGGCGAATGTGGCGAAGGTGGAAGTGGTACCCGAATGCTTCATGACGGACGCTTCAAGCTCATCTACTACGCTACCGGCAACTACCGACAACTCTTCGATCTGGAAGAAGATCCGCGGGAGTTAAACGATCTCGCCAATTCGCCAGCGCACGCTGAAATCCTTGAGCGATTAACAGATCTCTTGATCGGTGAACTCTACGGTAGCGATGAAAAATGGATTGAAGATGGCAAACTTGTCGGTCTACCTGACCGTGAGTATCGTCCTTCTGCGAACCGATCCTTATCGGGCCAACGCGGACTTCACTGGCCCCCACAGCCATCTGTAGGGCGTTAGGTAAAACTTATGAAAGTCTTGACAAAATTTCAGGAATCAATTATATTATTAAGTGGAATCTCTTCGTTAGGGCATAACTTGCAAGCCCATATTTGTTAATTATGCGATTAAGCATGAAAGGAAAATAGATGTTAGCAGAAATACGTCAAAGAGAAGGGGTCATCGTTATTCGACCCACCGAACGCATGATCGGTGCAGCAAATGCTGAAATTCGAGAGCAGATTAATGAGGAACTCGAGGAGCATTTTGATTCTCCGAAGGTCATCTTTAACCTTGAAAATGTCACCCGTATGGACAGTAGTGGGCTTGGCACGCTCGTCTCTGTGAACGTGACTGTCTCTCGTAAAGGCGGACGCACAGCACTTGTCAATGCCGGTGCGCATATCCGCAATCTTCTTATCCTCGGCCGCTTAATGACTGTCTTTGAGACTTACAACAGCGAAGAAGAAGGAATCCTCGCGCTCACCTCTGAAGAAAGTTAATGGACACGATAGAGCCATTTAGTTCCCTATTTACGCGGCTGTAGTTAAGACTGAATGGCTCCGACGACACGGAGCCATACCTTTCGCGTCTACGCGAATTTTTGAGAGGAAACCAAGATACGAAAAAAGGAAATTTATGGCAAATCAGAATCTTCCAACGTTTACCGTCAACGCCGGTTTTCATGATCGAGATGGATGCCCGGTCAGTGTTAACGTTGACCATCCCGGTGTGAGCCAACTTCACGATCATTCTGTCACCTTGACAGATGTCGAATCCGGTGGCACTATCTCAGCGCAATGCTACGCCAACGAGGACGGTATTACAACCTTAAACTGGATACTCAATGGACTCGCCGCTGGTGAATCGCGTACCTATACCCTTTCAGAGGGAAACGTTGCTGGCGAATCAGGTGTCCAACTCAATGAAGAAGCCGAAACTATTGCCGTCACACTCAATGACCGACCCTTTACAACGTTCCGCTATGCGAAAACACAATTCCGACCCTACTTCTTCCCTGTCCTCGGCCCCGATGGACGCGAGGTAACGCGCGGTGAAACAAGTGAGATCTCAAAGGATCATGTGCATCACCGTTCACTCTACGTCGCTTATGGCGAGGTTAATGACGTGGATTTGTGGGGTGAAGGGAGCAATTCTGGAAGAGTCGTACATCAAGATTTCGCACAAAAACAGGGTGGGGCTGTCGTCGGTAGGATTTATACACATAACAATTGGGAGACACAGTCCGGTGATGTCTTGATGACGGATAAGCAGAACTTCCGAATCTATAACCTTCCTGAGGATGCTGCACTTATCGACTTGGATCTCAGTTTCATCGCTTCGGCGGGGGACGTTCATTTCGGAGATACCAAAGAAGGCGGTATTATGTCGATTCGAGTGCATCCGTCGATGAACGCATCTGATGGCGGAAAGATTGAGAACGCTTTTGGCGGGATCAATGAAGCGGAAACTTGGGGAAAACGAGCGAATTGGTGTGATTATTCTGGCGTTGTTGACGGAACACCTGTCGGGATTGCTGTGTTCGATCATACTGTCAACCCACGCTATCCGACGTATTGGCATGTGCGCAACTACGGGTTAATGGGCAGCAATATCTTCGGTGGCGGCACCTTTGAAGGAGACCCTGCTAAAGATGGCTCCTACACGCTCAAACAGGGTGAAGAGATGCACTTCCGGTTCCGCGTCCTGATCCATGCGGGCGATGCAACTGTTGGGAAGGCTGGGCAGAAATATCACGATTTCATCAACCCACCCGCTGTTGAGGTTTCCTAACCGCGAAATTTATACCAAGATGGCTGTCAGCAGTCAGTAGGCAGCGGCCAGAAAGAAAACGCCGAAGGTTTCCGATAACCGGTCCGCTGATAGCCAATACACGGAGATTCATATATGCCGATCCCAACGATTCATGTGGGATGCACCCATTTCGCGCACGGTCGTTTACAAGCACAAGTCAATTCGCACGGGTTAGAGCCTGTTGCGTGCGTGGACATCAACCTTGAAGCCGCACGCGATGGCGTATCATCAATAAACGGGGCATCTGAAGGCTTAACAGAACGTATCTACACCACCATAACCGAAGCAAAAGAGAAACACGATGCGCAG
>JAPPDN010000231.1 GCA_028824575.1 Candidatus Poribacteria bacterium
GGTGCCGTGTAGCATCGGTATTTGGATGTATGACACAGAGACCAACAAAGCCCTTGATCTAATAACAGGACACACGCATTGGGTTACAAGTGTAGCGTTCAGTCCGGACGGGTCCCTGTTAGCAAGTGGGAGTGTGGACAGCACTGTCCGTTTGTGGGACGCGCACACCGGCACGGAACTACACACGATGCAAGGACATTGGCACAATATTACAGACGTAGCGTTTAGTCCGGATGGCAAGACACTCGCAAGCGCAAGTTCAGACGAGACTATTCAGTTCTGGGACGTGAAAACCGGTGCCCATCTGCAGACGCTTGAAGGGTATAACAAGACAGTCAAGAGCGTAGCGTTCAGTCCGGATGGCAAGACACTCGTAAGCGGAAGCAATGACAATATGTTACATCTGTGGGATGTGCAGACAGGAACATTACTTCAAACATTGGAAGGGCATAGGTCTTACGTCAATAGTGTTGTGTTTAGTCCGGATGGCAAGACACTCGCAAGCGGAAGTAGTGACGCTACCGTTCGGCTGTGGAATGTGCAGACCGCGGAATTGCTGCAAAAGATGGACGGACATACGAATGGTATCGAAAGCGTTGTGTTTAGTCCGGATGGAAAGATGTTAGCGAGCTGGAGTTATGAGTATACTATTCGGCTGTGGGATGTGCAGATGGGGAAACCGCTGCAGGTGTTATCTGGACATACTTATGGTCCCGTGAACGTTATATTTAGCCCGGATGGGAAGACGCTGATGAGCAGTAGCAAGGACGACACCGTGCGCCTGTGGGATGTGGAAACCGGCGAAGAACTTCGGAAGATGGTAACGCATACGCAGGATTTCCGTAGCATCGCGTTCAGTCCAGACGGCAAAACCTTGGCAGGTGCCACTGGGGACAATTCCGTCTACCTCTGGGATGTGCAGACGTGTGTATTGTTGCGGACACTAAAAGGGCATACGAAGTCTGTTAATGACGTAGCATTCAGCCCAGATGGACGAATATTGGCGAGTGGGAGTTATGACGCGACCGTGAGTTTGTGGGATATAAAAACGGGTGCAGCACTTCCGGCACTGCCTGGAGAAACTTTTGGGTTCATAAGGGTTACATTCAGCCCGGATAGTAAAAGGTTGGCAGCTGTAGATGGTGGTGGCTATGTCTATCTATGGAATATGCAAACAGGTCTACTTATAAATAAGATGAAGGCACACCAAGCGAATGCCCATAGCATCGCATTTAGTTCGGACGGTTCTTTGTTGGCAAGCGGTGGTTATGACGACACCGTGCGCACGTGGGATGGGCATACGGGTGTCCCGCTCTTGACGTTGGATAAACTACTGTATAGTGTAACGTTCAGTCCAGATGGAAAGATAGCTGCAAGTGCTGCTCGGGACAGGACCATACTTTTATGGGAGGCGGTGTCGGGTGAACCGATTCGGACGATAGAAGCGGATTGGCGGTCTATCTATAGCATCGCGTTCAGTCCGGATGGAAAGATACTGACGCATGGATCTCATGATGGCTTTGTGATGCTGTCAGATGTGCATACTGGCAAACATCTGAGGATACTCGAGGAGCATCGGCGAAGTGGAGGTCCCCAAAGCTTAGTGTTCAGTCCGGATGGAAAGATACTGGCGAGTTCAAATGGTGGTATCGTGTATTTGTGGGACCTAAAGTTTGCACAGTAGCAGACACGCGCCGACGCATCAGGCAGAATACCAAAAGCGTATTCTGCCAAGCACATTCGAGGTTGATTTGGTATAATCCGCAATTCAAACAATTCACCACCAAACTTGACCACAACCCAATCTCATACGAAAAAACACACCACACAGGAGAAAGCACCTATGAAAAACAGATTACCCTTAATCTTGATACTACTTTGGATAACACTCATGTACGTCCCTATCCTCATCGCCCAAGAGACCCTCCCACCCCCCAAAGGCATCATAGCACAGATCGGGAAAGGAGGCGTTGGAAGTGTCCAGTATTCCGCAGACGGCACACGGATCGGTATCATCAGTGGGACAGGCATTTGGATATATGATGCAACAACATTGAAACTCACCAGCGTTATCCCTAACACTCCGAGGCTGTATAACTCCGGATTTCCTCCAGATATCAACGTCATCGCAAGAAACACCACTTTTAGATACTTACATATCTGGAATACCGACACAAGCCCGCATAAAGTCCAACTCGCTGGAAGGGCATCTGGCAATTGTATCGCCTACAGCGCGGAAAGAGGCACAATCGCCATCGGTGGTTCAGACAGCACCACCCGTATATGGGACGCGAAAACCGGTGAACTAAAGCAAACACTTCAGAGAACAGACGATGTCCGAACGGAAATTCACAGTATAGCGTTTTCACCCGATGGAACACTACTCGCCGCTGGAGACGGACCAGACACCATTTCTATTTGGAATACAGTAACAGCAGAACACAAACATGAACTTAAAGGGCATACCAATGATGTGAAAAACATGGCGTTCAGTCCGGATGGCAGTACGTTGGCAAGTATCAGTGGGGACAGCAACATCTTTCTGTGGAATACACAAACATGGCAACAAACAGAAACACTAACCGGCGATATGACAAGTATAGAGCGTATCGCCTATAGTCAGGATGGTGAACTCTTAGCCGCAGGATGTGGTGACGGACGCATCCATTTGTGGGATGCAAACACAGGCAAACTCCGCAAAATGCTCACGGCACACCAAAACCGCATTTCGGCTGTCGTCTTCGTTAAGGATTCACGGACACTCGTCAGTTGCAGCGAACATGGCACCCTACGTAAATGGGATGTCAATACCGGTGAAAATACGCTGTCAGTGGAAAATGATTACGACACTTTCTCCAAATTTGCATTGAGTCATGATGGGAAAAAACTCGCAGCACTGAGTGAGTTTAGCACCCCGTATCTATTTGATATCACAGTGCCCACATCACCAAAACTGATAAAGAGAATCCACACCCGGCGTGTTGGAAATATCGCTTTTAGTCCGGATGGAAAAACAATCGCTACGGAGGAGACCGACCAGACCGCTTATTTATGGGACATGAAAATAGATATACCGAAACACTTGAACGGGCTCCTCACGGAAATCGATACCACCCTATGGGGCATGAAAGTAGATAGGCCGAAACTATCATTCAAAGGACATACGGCACAGATCGCATGTATTGCCTTTAGTCCGGATGGCAACACATTCGCTACCGGCGGATTTGATAATACCCTCCGTTTATGGGATACAACAACAGGTAAGACGAAAACCATCAAAGAACATAAGGGCTGGGTTGAGAGTCTCGCGTTCAGTCCAGATGGAAAAACAATCGCAAGTGGTAGCACGGATGCAACCCTCCATTTATGGGATAGCCACACAGGTGCAGAAAAGCGAGTCATTCGTTTATCGAATACCGATCCGTTTGAAGAAAATCAGGCAATGCGTGGAGGTGGCAAGTCAATCGTAGACATCGCCTTCAGTCCAGATGGAAAAACGATCGCTGCTGCGGCTTATGACCCGAATATCTATCTGTGGGATGTGGACACAGGCAAGCGGGAGCCATTTCCGCACACGCATAGGCGGAGTATCGTCACCCTCGCCTTCAGTCCAGATGGTAAATTGTTTGTGACTGCGGATGCGGATGGGATTATGAAGATTTATGATGTAAGCGGAAAGAAGCTGCTCCGTATGTTTGACATAGGTAATAGTAGGGTTGAAAATCTGGAATTTATTATAGATGGCAAAATACTTATCAGTGTGTGCGGTGGTGTCATAACTTTCTGGGATATGATGCCGTAGGTTGGATAGCACAAAGCGAAACCCACCAATGGCTATCAGCTGTCGACTTTCAGCCATCAGTGATAGGCGCGGTTTGTAACCATGTCGTTTTTCCTATTGTAGATAGTCAATGATTATATTGCTTTTTGTCGCTAACTCACGTTATGTTTAACTTACAAACAATCCCAACCGAAAAAAGGAAACTTTCTCATGCAAAAAATACTGTTTTTGACTTTAGCGATTGGGTTGGTGATGTGTGTTATTTCACAAGATACTATCGCCCAAGACATACAAGATTGGCATTTGCAGCACTTACCCGAAGGCGCGAAAGCGCGGTTCGGTAAAGGCATGATAACAGGAAATTTCGCGAGTTCCAGTGATGGAAAACGTTTAGCAGTAACCTGTAGCATCGGTATTTGGATATATGATACAGAGACCGACAAACCACTTAACCTGATAACAGGGTATACAGATTGGGTTACGAATGTAGCATTCAGTCCGGACGATACCCTATTGGCAAGTGCAAGCAGGGATAGCACCATCCGTGTGCAGGATGCACGCACCGGTACTGAACTTTGGACGCTGCAAGCACATGAAGATAAAATCACAGACATAGCGTTTAGTCCAGATGGGAAGCTGCTGGCAAGTGGTAGTATAGACGAGACCATCCGGCTGTGGGACGCACGCACCGGCAAACATCTGCACACGCTTGAAGGACATCTCGAGGGTGTCACAAGCGTCGCTTTCAATCCAGATGGAAAAACACTGGCGAGCGGAAGTCATGACAAAACCGTTCGTCTGTGGGATATGGAGACAGGGAAAACGCTGCACGCCTTCATAGCGCACCAAGACAAAGTCCCAGCGTTTAGCCCGAAAATCTTAGACATTGCGTTCAGCCCGGATGGGAAGTTGCTGGCAAGTACAAGTGAAGACAAAACTGCCCGTTTGTGGGATGTGGAGACACACGAGTCTATTCATAAGTTGTTTGACCGTAATGGTTACTTTAGTAATGCACTCTCCAGTGTTGCGTTTAGTCCTGATGGGAAGACGCTGGCAGGTGGAAGTTACAAGACGATCAATCTATGGGATGTGCAGACGGGGAGATACCTGCGAAAGTTGGAAGATAGCATCAATAGCAAGCGTCTTGCATTTAGTCCTGATGGGAAGACGCTAATAAGCGGCAACAGATACAACACCGTGCATCTATTATTGAATGTGAAAACCGGCATAGAACTTCGGAAGACGATAACGCATACACAGTCCATCGGTAGCATCGCGTTTAGTCCGGATGGAAAAATATTGGCGAGCGGCGGTTTGGACAATACAGTTCATTTGTGGGATAGGCAGACAGGCAAGTTACTTCAGACGGATAATGTTGTGGAGCGGCACTCTCTTGCAAGTGTAGCGTTCAGACCGGACGGCAAAACAGTCGCAGGTAGCGGTTTGGACAAGACCGTGTTTTTGTGGGATGTAGAAACAGGCACAGTGGGTCTGGCGCCGCTTGAAGGTGTTACTGAGTACCAACCAGCAAGCATAGGCTCTCCTGGGGCTTGCTACGTTGCATTTAGTCCAGATGGCAAAAAACTTGCGGGTACACATTATAAAGGCTTACTCTATTTGTGGGATATGCAAACAGGAAAACGGATAAGAACGATAACATTGAACAAGCAACCTGATGAACATATAGATATGATGGATGGAAACAGCAAGTTCACAAGCGTAACCTTCAGTCCAGACGGTTCTGTGTTGGCAATCGGATGTAATGACAGCACCGTGCGCACGTGGGATGCACATACCGGTGCCACGCTTTTGACGTTAGATAAACATAGAGATACTGTTTTTTCCGTCGCGTTCAGTCCGGATGGAAAGATACTGGCGAGCGGCAGTGCGGACAAGACCGTGCGCTTTTGGGATGCAGCGTCGGGTGAACTTATCCGGACGCTGGAAGAACATCGCGGTTCTGTTAATAGTGTCGCATTTAGTCCGGATGGCAAAACGCTGGCGAGTGGTGGTGGTGATGGCACCGTGATGTTGTGGGAGGTAAGCACC
>JAPPDN010000173.1:0-4268 GCA_028824575.1 Candidatus Poribacteria bacterium
CTTGAAGAGCCGAGTGATCCGACGAAAACCCCCAATCCATCTAAAGCACCGTGGTATTTCCTCGCACTCCAGGAGATGTTGGTTTACTTCGATCCGTGGATTGCCGGGGTCGTACTGCCGGGGCTAATTATCGCAGGCTTGATTGCTATTCCCTACATTGACACCAACCCAAAAGGTAAAGGCTATTACACCATCAAAGAACGTCCGTTCGCGCTCGCCGTATTTTCTTTCGGATTTATCATTTTGTGGATCGTCTTGATGGTCGTTGGGACATTTCTGAGAGGCCCCGGATGGAACTTCTTCGCGCCGTGGGATTATTGGGACCCACACCTTGTTGTGCCGTTGACGAACGTGAATTTATCGTATCTGTTCGGGATTCGGAGTGAGGTTACCGCAAACTTTTTCGGCTTCGCCGTCGTCGCGGGGTATTTCTCGCTCGGGCCGATCGTCTATTTATGGAAGCGGAAGAGTAACCGTTTCTTACAGGAACTCGGTCTCGTTCGATATATTATTGTCTCGTTTCTGTTTTTAACGATGCTCGCACTGCCAATAAAAATGATTTTGCGAATATTCTTCAATGTGAAATATATCTGGGTCTCCCCGTGGTTCAACATTTAGCAAAAATGGCGCGCCCGTGGGCATTTTGTAGGCAATGACATCGTATCGTATCAATCGACATGGAGGTAGTAAAGTTCGTGAGGAACAAAAAAGAAATTCCTGCTGAAAATAAATCGTATTCTGCTTTGTTCTTTATTCTGTCCGGTCTGTTAGGGCTTGTAACCTTATGGGGGTTCTGGAGTGAGATGATCACTCGTCGACCGTGGAAGCAGATCCAGCAGCAATTTTATCAGTATGAGTATGAGAAGACAGATGCAGAATTGGCAAACGCAAAGTTAGATTTGCCTGAACTTTCCACACCTCAAGCACCTGACGCGAAAGAGTTAGGTAGCTTAACAAAAACGGTTGAGACTGCTCAAGTTTCACTCGACGAAGCATTGCAGGAACGAAAATTCCGGCAGAGCGAATCGGATGCGATTAACTATAAATATCAACATAGTCTCCACGTAGCAAAAGGTAAACACAACGCGACTGTTGACAAATGGCAAAAGAAATTAGCTGAACTTGAATCTCAGATTGAAGGTGAACTCACCGAAGCCGTCTTAGCCGCAGAGGCGACCTTCGCGAACGCCAACAAAGCATTGGCGCAGTTCTATCAAACCAGTAATGACCCACAGCGCGCACTCAGCACCTACCTCATCGCACAGAAATATAATGCTACAGACACAGAAATCGTTGATGGAATCGTCGCTGCGCAAGCATCCCTACAGGCATTACAAGCCGACAAAGCCAAGTATGATGAAGTCGGACGTCTGCAGGAAAAATTAGGTTCGGTTGGCGGTATCAAACGAACTTTCCTCGGTAGCCTATTAGAAAATCCGTTCCGTGAGACACGAACCATTACGCAATACTATCTTGAAGATTTCGGTTACACCGCAGATAGGTGTGCTACGTGCCACTTTTCTGCCGATAGGAGCGGCTACGAACAATCCGCACAAGAGACGTTTGAGGTCGAAGGTGATGGCGAAAATCCTGTCATACATCGCCTCAAGCACGCAAGCGTCAAGGTCGGTAGTGAAAGCGTCATAATCGATGGGTTTGATGCGGAAGCAGATGAATATACACTGGAAGCAAACGGGACGCTTACCTTTAGTGATGTGGATGTCTTCGGTGAAGTTGAGATTTCTTATGAAACCGGCTACCGACCCGTCCTTCAAACGCATCCGCACCGCGATGTCCTCCTCGCGATGCACCCGATTGATAGATTTGGATGTACACCGTGTCACGGTGGACAGGGGCAAGCACTAACGGCGAAAGCCGCCCACGCATTGACACACGCTGAATACTGGCTCAGTCCTGTACTCGGATTAGATGAACACACCGGTAGAACATCTGAAGAGACGAAAGGGTATATGGAATCTAATTGTCGCCGTTGCCATGATGGGGTCATGAAATTAGATTACGGCGTAGATCCTGAAACAGATGCACCTGTTGACTATGCTCCGAATCTCACAAAAGGGTTGGCTCTCTTTGAAGACCTCGGTTGCCACGGTTGCCACGCCGTAGAAGGCTATAGTGCAATTGATAACATTAACAAAGTCGGTCCCTCGCTCGCGAAAGTCGGGAGTAAAGTGAATGATACAGCTTGGCTCGAGAGTTGGGTTAAGAAACCCGAGGCACATCTGCCAAATACAAAAATGCCGAACTTCTTCCCCGCCGAGGGTATGAGTCAGGTCGTCTACCTCAAGAACGGCGGAACGCGCACCGGTGTTGTCACAAAAACCGCTAACGGTATTGAGATTAAAACCGATGATGGCACTGTATACCCCTATCCAGACAGTTATGTCCTCCGTATCGTTGATGAAGTGAAATCTATTGCAGCATATCTCGCGACGATGAATGATGCAAATCTTGATGAATCCTCCGTAAACTATTCCAAATCTGAAAGCGTTATTAAGGCAGGAGAGGAAACTGTTAAAACCGTCGGCTGCCTCACATGCCATACTGTTGACGGTTTAGGGAGCGATTTCGGCCCAGCACTTGATAGTGTTGGAGCAAAGGTCACGCCGAATTATCTCCGTCAGTGGATCAGCGACCCGAAGGCTTATGATCCCGATACCAGTATGCCGAGTTTGCGGTTAAGTAACCGCGAAATTGACAACGTCGTTGCCTATCTGATGAGTTTACAGAAAGCAACGCCCAACGCAGCGGGTGAATCTATCGGTGAAGTGGACGTAGCAGAAGGCGAGACACTCGTCAGAACTTACGGATGTTTCGGTTGCCACGAAATACCTGGTTTTGAAGATGAATCGAAGGTCGGGGCTGACCTCGGCGAATTCGGCGCGAAACTCGCTGATGAACTTGACTTTGGCGATACAGTAGACATTGAACACAGTTGGACCGGATGGACGATCGGCAAAGTTACCGACCCGCGACGTTATCAAACCCGACGGATTGCCTCGCGGATGCCTGTCTTTCATCAAATTAAGGACAACGAAGAAAATGCAAGGGCTCTCGCTGTGCTTTTGAAGAGTTTCCAACCCGAAAAATATCCGCTCAGCTATATACATAACCGATCCGAAAAATTGAATCGCATTGATGCCGGTAGACGACTGGTCAAAAAATATAACTGCACCGGATGCCACGAGATTGAGGGCGCAGGCGGTGATTATCGCGACGTTATCATCGCACATGAAGGACTCAGTGATATGATTGCCACGCAGCTTGCACCGCCACCATTGAAGGCTGAGGGAGCAAGGGTCTATCCCGATTGGTTGTTTACGTTCCTCAAGGAGCCGTCTGATATCCGCTACGGACTCAAAGTCCGGATGCCGACATTTGGTCTATCTGATGATGAAGCGACCACGCTTGTTGAATACTTCTCCGCGCTTGACGATGAACCGTTCCCTTATGAGACGCTTGAAGTGCCAACCCCAACGAGGGCTGAATTGCGGGTCGGTAAGCAGATTTTTGACGAGCTCCAGTGTATCTCTTGTCACCCTTCACAGGGTGAAGTTATTCCTCAAGGAAGTGACAAGGCAGGACGTCCCGACCTTTCATTGGCAAAAGGACGTCTCAAACCGGATTGGCTCATTGACTGGATGAAAGACCCGCAAGCGTTCCAACCCGGAACGGCGATGCCACAAGCCTGGCCACTCGTCGGTGGACAGCACATGGCAGTTGATGGTTACGCTGGCAATGATGCTGAAAAACAGATTCAACTCGTCCGAGATTATATGATCTCGTTAGGACGCTAAATAGTTGTCAGTATGCTTCGCAGTGAGAATGCCGTTTTCTCCGAAAACCTTTCAGTTTTCAGAAGACTTTAGGACTATCAAAACCTCTTGTAACTGACAACTGATAACTGATAACTAAAAACCATTATGAGACACCTTATAGTCGTCATCGTCATGATTATTGTGTGGCTCAACGGGTTAATCTGGTTGGGTAAGCAGGTCGATCCGAGTACGAAGTATCAGTCGGAGGTAGAATACAAGTACGCACGATATTGCGCTGGATGTCACGGGAATAATGGAGAAGGCAACGGACGTATCGGTCGTTTCAAAAAGTTAGACCCAGCAGACCTAACAGACAACAGCCTCTGGGAAATGCACGGCGACGAACAATTGTTGAATAGCATTAACGACGGGAAAAATGATATGCCGGCGTTCTACTACTATCTCAGTGATGAAGAACAACGCGAAATTCTT
>JAPPDN010000173.1:4278-5821 GCA_028824575.1 Candidatus Poribacteria bacterium
AACGATCTTTAAAAGAATAATGCATATCTTAGGCAGAGTCATTCAGTCCTCCCGTAGTTTCGATTTTGCGCGCAAGATTTCTTTGCTGATGACTGATGGCTGAAAACTGGATGCCTTTTTGTTTGCGTTCTTAATTTCTGTGGTGTTAATATATTACAGAACAAATTTAAACTATAAAAGGAGAAATAATCATGAAAATCCTAATGACCTTACTTGTCTTTGGAATGCTCGCAAGCGTTGCATTGGCAGGCAATATCACTGGCACCGTAACGTATGATGGCGACGCACCGGCGCGTCCAGCACTAACAGCTACCAAAGACCAGCATTGCGTTGATGCTGTAAAAGGCACAAAATCCGAGGCTCTCGTTGTCTCAAAAGGCAAAGGCATCAAGAACGTTGTTATTTATGCCCGCGTCCCCAGAACAAAAGTAACCCTGCCTGAAAAGAATCCTGTTATGGATCAGAAGGGATGCGCTTACTACCCGCACGTGCTTGTTGTGCCTGTTGGTGCTACAGTGGATCTTGTTTCCAGTGATCCAGTGGCGCACAACGTCCACTCACATGCCCAGAAGAACGAGGCAGTGAATACGCTGATTCCGAAGCCTGGGGTAGTCATCCCACATACAATCACTAAGGCTGAGGAAATTAAGTTCACATGTGATATCCACGCGTGGATGACCGGTTACATCGTCGCTGTTCCCAGCAACTTTTATACTGTCACCGGTTACAAGAACGCTGAAGACGAAATGATCAGTTCAGATGCTTTTGAAAAATCGGCGGACACTGGTAAGTATACGCTCGAAAATGTCCCAGCCGGTAGGGCACGCGTCGTCGCATGGCATGAAGAGCTCGGTACAGCGAACAAAACCGTTGAAGTACCTGCAAGTGGTGATCTTGCCGTAAACTTCACGAGTGCTGATTTCAAGAAAAAAGCCAAAAAATAACAGTCAGCAGCCAGCTTTCGGTGGTCAGCAAGAAACCTTCTTTGCTGATGGAAATCGAAAGTCGATGGCTGATCGTCTGTTTGATTGGATAGGTTCAGAAAACTGAAGGGGATCCCGCTGACAGCCGACGGCTGACAGCCGAAAGCCATGAAAATATCTAAGAAGAGGCTCTATCTCATACTGGGCTGTGTGCTTGTCTTTTATGCTGTGTTAACTATCGCACCAGCGTTCGCACAGGACGTGACCGAGGCTGAGTATCGCGCCTTCCCGAAGATTGGCAGCCGAAACGCAGCATGGATCGCTGCGCAGCTCCACCTGTTATTCGGATCCTTTATTCTCGGTGTCCCGATGTTCGCCGTTATCATCGAATTCATCGGTTGGAAAACCAAGGATGAACGATACGACCGGATGGCACAGGAGTTCATTAAACTCTGTATGGGTGCGTTTTCGACAACAGCCTTACTCGGTGGTGTGCTCGTCTTCATTCTTATCTGGTGCTATCCCAAAGTAATGAGTAAACTCAGCGGGATATTCGGACCGACGATGATTTTTTACGTCGTCCTGTTCTTCGGTGAGACCTTTACGCTCTACATCTATTC
>JAPPDN010000513.1 GCA_028824575.1 Candidatus Poribacteria bacterium
CCTCAATAAATTCGCCTTTGCCAGTCATTCTGTCTACATGGTAATTCGTCGTGATACCATGTGTCTCAGGAAAGGTGCCTGTTGCGATGCTCACATTGTTGACATTCGTAACAGACGGAATAACGGCATTGGCATGCCGATAAAATCCGGCTTTTGCCAATCTTTGAAGGTTTGGGAGGTCGCTCGCCGCGAGATAGTCATGACTCCCCGCGTCGATGCAGAGGATAAGAATTTTTCGTCTTTTCACGTTTTGTGTGTAACTCCACTCTCTCTAATGTTTTGGCAGCTAACTTTATCTGCCTACCAAAGGAATTGTAGCAGCTATCCATCTAAATTGCAAACTTTTTGATGGCACTGGCATTTAAGATTGTTATTCCGGCAGAAATCTGTTATAATTATCCCTAAGTGGAACAGCAAGATAGCAGTGAAACAGTAAGATAGCGAGGTTTAACCATGTATGGAAACAACGGATTTTCCGAACTGGCGAAACTGATGTTCAAGAATTCAGGAGATGGTGAGAAACTCAAACAACTGCTGAATGCTAACTATTCAGAAGCCGATCTGATTGTCTATCTTCATAGCGAAGATCCATTGATAAGTCGCGCCGCGGGATTTGCGCTCCGCTTAATTGGCACACCCGAAGGAATTCCGGCATTGGTAGAAGCACTGAAAAACGATGATCGTGGGACCCGCTACAATGCTGAATACGCGCTCTGGGCAATCTGGTCGCATTCCGGTGATGATACCGTTGACGCGGTGCTTGAAGATGGTAAAAATTTGCTCAAGAATAAGGCATATCAGGATGCAGTTGACCGGTTCACCACGGTAATTGAGACAGATCCAAATTTCGCTGAGGGTTATAACCAACGCGCTATTGCATACTTTATGCTTGAGGAATGGAGTAAAGCGATTCGTGATTGCAAACGGACTATCTCGCTGAATCCGAATCATTTCGGCGCGTTCGCAGGGATGGGACACGTTTATGTTAGACTCGGTAAAATCACCGAAGCCATTGATGCCTATAAGCAGGCGTTGATTATTAACCCGAATCTTATCTCCATTGCCGAGGCAATTTTGCGACTCCGCAGCCGAACACAAGCCCAATAAAGTCGTCTCTTCGTATGACTATTAACAATCGAAACTACTTCATAAAATTCTTTTCGGTGTGCAGCATCGCGAGTTTCTTGTTGTGGATTATCTATCAACTATTGATGCGCATTAAACTCGGTTTACCGGTAGAATGTTTTTTCATGGCGCAAGTATGTGTTGTGCTTTTGATAGCCCCTTATCTCGCCGCTTATACTGTTCATACAGGCTTTTCTGGAACCCGTTTTAACGCGCATGCTGCGCGGCTACTCACACTTAGCCCTATTGTCTCTGGACAGTGGTTGTTGCGGCAACTTGTGATGAGCCAGGCATTGGTGTTAGGCTGGGTGTTTTTATCAACTTTTGTCGCTTTGTTCGCCACGAATCTCCCGTTTACGAAGGCGTTACAGATGGTGCTGATATTGGGGATCTATAGTTTGTCGGCGGCGGCAGTCGGCATGTGGGGCGCACATATTTTCAGAGACGCACTTTTCGGGGCAGAATTCGCTACGCTTTTATGGTGTGTTTTGATGGGTGGCGCATTTTTACTCAACCCCTTAGAACGTTATGTGAACAACCTTCAGCCCTTTATAGCACCAGTCTTGCATCTAAACCCGCTTATTGCGGTGTGCGGTATCTTTGAAGGGATGGACATCTTCAGAAAACCTGTACTTTATGAACTTACACCCGTCACTTCGTACGATTATAGGTATCCAAACCCGTGGTATCTTATAGGCGTATGGCATCTGGTGATCGGTGGGTTCAGTTTTTTAGGCGCGTGGCGGATGTGCAAACATCGCGGAGCCATCGCATAAACACTACAGAGAGGGTTACATGAGAAAAGTAGGAAAACCGATTATTAGTGTTTCAGGCGTTCGTGGAGAGGTTGGCATCTCGCTTGATGTCCGAGTCATCACGCAATTCGCAATGGCATTTGGCACTTTTGTCGGTGGTAGAACAGTCGTCATCGGCAGGGATTCCCGCACCTCAAGTCCGACACTTAGACATGCAGTCCTCGCCGGGCTTTTTGCGACCGGATGTCACGTCATTGATGTCGGGCTTTGTCCAACACCGACTGTCCTCTTGATGGCCAAGGCACTGCACGCGCAGGGAAGTATAACCATTACAGCAAGTCATAACCCAGTCGCTTGGAACGGAATCGAATTGGCATCTGCCTCAGGTAACCTTCTGACACAAGCAGAACGCGATGAATTGCTACGCATCTACGAAGCAGAAGATTTCGCGCTCGCGCCTTGGAATGAACAAGGGACACTTGAAACTTACGAAGAGGCAACGGCGTATCACTTAGAACAGGTGCTATGTTCCTCTTGGCTTAGACCGGAATTAATCCAAAAGACTGGATTGAAGGTCGTAATTGATTGCGGGAACGGTGCTGGCAGCGTTATCAGTCCATCGCTCTTGAGGAAACTCGGCTGTCGGGTTGTTGAACTGAATTGTGTTGCGGACGGAAATTTCCGCCGCCCTGCTGAACCTACACCTGAGGCGTTAGATGAACTCTGTGAAATTGTCTCAGCGTCCGGGGCAGATATTGGCTTGGCACACGATGGTGATGCCGATCGACTTGTTGTTGTCACAGAACGCGGTGTGCCGCTGAGCGGTGAATGGACGCTCGCCTTCGTCGTCGATTTTATCCTCAGTAAAACGGAAGGTGACCTCGTCGCGACGGTATCAACAAGCAGAATGTTAGACGATATTGCCGCGAACCACGGGGTAACGCTGCATCGTACGAAAGTAGGTGTAGGTTGGGTGGTTGAGAAGATGCAAGAAGTTGGGGCAGTCATTGGCGGGGAAGGCACTGGTGGTGTCATTCACCCTAATGTACACTACACAACGGACGGGATCACCTCTATCGCAGCGATTGTTCAATACCTTGCTGAATCTGGTGGTACTGTAACACAACTCATGGAGAACATGCCGCAATATCAGATGTGCCAGAAAAAATTGGAGATCCCGTCGCAAGAAGTTGCGACGTACCTTGTTGATACCGCTTTAAAGGTTTATAAAGAAGAATGTGACGCTGGAACGGAACCATCCCTTGAACTAACGGACGGTGTTAAACGTGTCTGGAGCGATCGGTGGGTAAACATTCGCAAATCGGGTACAGAACCAGTAATCCGAGTTTTTAGTGAAGCCCCGACTTCCGAAGCGGCGGAGCGGTTGTGTGATGAAACACTTGAAACTTTGACGACCTTAATGAAACAGATGTCGTATTAATTGCGTTATCTGTTACGCTGCCCTATAAAGGTGCAATGTAATATAATTCGCGGAAAACCTAAAGTTCCGACCACTAAGTAAAAAAAACCGCGATTCAGCTTGGAGAGATTATGACTTTGAAACTTGCCTGCATCGGAGGCGGAAGTGGTTTATCTGCTCTTCTCAGCGGCATCAAGCGGTATGCTGATTTAGAGATAGGTAAAGACAACATTATTGATTTGGATAGTTTGGCAGCGATCGTCACCGTTTCGGATGATGGTGGAAGTTCAGGACGACTCGTTGAAGAATTTGATATGCTACCGCCTGGGGACATCCGAAGGCTCCTGTTTACCTTGTCCGATGCCGATGAACTCGCAGGGCTTTTTGAATACCGGTTCTCAAGCAACGGTGAACTCGGCGGACATACCGTCGGAAATATCCTGCTAACCGCGTTGACAGAACTGAAGGGCAACTTCCCGAAGGCAATTCAAGCCGCCTCCCGCCTCCTCGCCGTCCGAGGCAGAATCATCCCTGTTACTTTGGATTACACCATACTCTGTGCGGAACTCGCCGATGGCGAAATCGTTCATGGTGAATCAACAATTCCTATGCGAGAGAATCGAGAACCTATCCGGCGCGTCTTTTTTGAACCCCGCGAAAACGGAAAAACCCATCACCCGACTGACGGCTCTTATGAATGTCAAGCGCATAAAGGTGCAACAGACGCCCTTCTGAATGCAGATGTTATCCTTATCGGTCCCGGAAGCCTATACACCAGCATTATGCCGAATCTCGTTATCACAGGGATTGTAGAAGCGATACAACAGTCCCCCGCAATGAAAATCTACATCTGCAACGTAATGACACAACCCGGGGAAACCGATGGGTATGCCGTGACCGACCATGTGAACGCTGTCCTTGACCATGCAAAGATTGCGCTTGACTACGTTCTCGTCAACAACCAACCTGCCCCGACGGAGATCATCCAAGAGTATGTGCGCCAAGAATTGGTCGCACAATTGACGCGAATCCGTTCGCTGTCAGAAGAAGGGTTGTCAATGCTCTATGGGAATACCGCGCATCCAATGGATGTGCTCAACTTGGCGAAACATATTTCCTTGCTGTCAGCGGAAACAATGCAGGTTGCGGATGCAGCAAAGGTCCAGGTCTCCTATAACCGTGAGGGGGAATCACTTGAAGAGGAAGGCATTCGTGTGGTTGAAGCGGACCTCATTTGCGGTATGGTGGTAACTGAAGGTGGCGTCGAAATGAACGTAATCCGCCACGATCCCGAAAAGTTAGTCCGCTCTCTCGTTAAAATCTTTAAAAACCATCCAAAACTCCAAGAGTCAGTCTCAAATACTTCTGACTCGCGTTAGGCACCCTGCTCCTTAGAAGGGGCAGCGTCTTCAGAAGCGATCTCGGAGGCAAACGTATCACAAATCTGGGATAAATTGTCAATAAAACGTTCCCAGTGCAATTCATCTTGACGCGCTTTCGCCATGGCGAGGCATAAAGCCGTTTCGTATAAAGATAGACGATTCTTGCGTACATCGGTGGATTTCATAATTTTACCCCTTTCTGTCTGAATTAATATATTAATCAATACAACGTTTTAAACGGATGCACTGGCGAAATAGTTACACTTTTTTCAAAAAAATCGAAAATGCTAAAATTCAATTCTATATTTTCCGCAGGACCGGTAGGTTCGGTTTCCTAACCGAACCGGGCTTCGCCAAAAATTGCCGAATTAATTATTTTATCTTCAATAGAAGTCGTAGCAAGTTTCGTGCCAATATCCTAAGAAGACACAGCATTTGTATCAGAAATTCTGCCAAGGATGCCTAAAATACAGTTATACACTTAGTTATCTTTAAGGGGATCCGCCTTCACTTTTTTTCCTATAACGCAAGTTGCCACCTATTGATAAATATAGCACTCCTAATGAAGTTTAATAAAATATTTGGGTAATTCTGCGTTTTCCCAGGCCCGGTAGGTGCGGTTTCCTAACCGCACCGGGCATCGGGAAAAATTACCCGATTAAATTCTTAATCTTCATACGGGGTGAAGAAAATACTTGAAAAGTGTTGTTGAAACGCCGAAAATCTGTTAGTAGCAACTTGGGTTAATTTAACCCCCTAAATCCCCCTTATCAGGGGGACTTTAAGACGAAATGTGTCTGTCCTAAATATTTATCAAACTCACGTTAGGGTACATATCTGCCTATTTTTTACGCGATCAAGGCGAATTTTCGCGCAATACTTCGTGAACTCGGTAAATACGATTTGAAAGCGTACCCTAACCTTGACTTTACGGTATTTTGACGGTATAATATATTAATCGGATGTTCCAACCCCTATAGACATACCGCTTTGAAGAGCGGAAGTCTCTGTAACACGCCCAAAACAGGACATATATGATTGGTACGGTATAAGATGTCAACTACCCAAGTCTGAAGACTTGGGAAACTTGTGAATATCCGTAGCCACACGGGGACCCACAAGGTAAAC
>JAPPDN010000447.1:0-4326 GCA_028824575.1 Candidatus Poribacteria bacterium
TGGTAGCGACTTTCAGGCGATTCACCTCGCACAAGCAAAAGGCGATATTACTGACTCTGAAGCCATCGTCTGGCGATACAACCGGGATACACCTTACGTGCCGTCACCGCTTCTCTATAAAGATATAATCTATTTCTTGAAAAGCAACAACGGCATTCTCACTGCCTTCAATATCAAGACAGGTCAAGCCTACTACGGACCTGAACGATTGCAGGGGGTGTCTGGTGTTTATGCCTCAATTGTTGGTGCAGGGGATCGCGTCTACATCGCTGGAAGAGGTGGCACAGTCAACGTTATCCAATACGGTTCCGAATTCAAGATCTTGGCAGAAAACAAACTCGACGATAGTTTCAATGCATCACCTGCAATTGTAGGTTCAGAGTTGTACCTCCGTGGCGCGCATCATCTCTACTGCATCGCGGAATAATAGTTATTGGTTTTCAGTTATCGGTTGTCAGTCTGGGTTTGGATTCGCTAACGTCTTTTTGTTACGGTTGTTACCCAAATCAGTAACAACGGTTACAAAGAGATGATGGACTATCAGAAACCTCTTAACTGACAACTGACGACTGACAGCCAATTATCTAATACGTTGCCCTTCCACCGCTGACATCGTAGCACTGCCCTGTCACAAAACTCGCCTCGTCCGAAGCCAAAAAATTCACGACAGCCGCAACCTCTTCGGGTTTCCCAACGCGCCCCAACGGAATCTTGCCCACCATATAGTCAATCGTCGATTGTGCCATACCTTCCAAAATTGGTGTCTGAATCACAGCAGGCGATACGGCGTTCACACGAATGTTATAGTCCGTTACCTCTTTCGCAAGTGCCTTCGTCAGACAGATGACTCCTGCCTTAGATACCGAATACGGGATAAGCGTCGGATTCCCCTCTTTGCCAGCAATTGAGGCGATGTTCACAATCCTGCCGTAATCTTGCGCGATCATCGGTGCAATCACCGCTTTACAACACAGAAATACACCCGTGAGGTTTACACCGATCACGGCATCCCAATCCGCATCTTCCAAGTCTGTCAATGGCAGCGTCCGTCCCGCAATCCCGGCGTTGTTCACGAGAATATCAACGCTTCCGAAGGTTGAAATCACCTCTTCGACCGCAGCATTGACATCCGCGGACTGCGACACGTCTGCTTGAACGGGCAATGCTTTGCGTCCAAGACCTTCGATTTCCTGCACCACCGCTTCAGCCGCCGCCATGTTTAAATCCATGATAGCCACATTCGCGCCTGCATCTGCGAGTCTCAGCGCAATCGCTTTACCGATACCTTGTCCCGCCCCTGTCACAATCGCACTTTTATCCGTTAGATTCATTAAAATCCCTCCTGAGTTCCAGAAAATCGTCTAATTCAACGCCGAAGGCATCCGCTATCCGATTAACGTAACTAAAAAAACCGACAATCTCCACAATAGCAAAGAGTGCCTCGTCAGTGAGTCCATAACTGCGGAGATGGTCTAAGTCCGCCGGTGTGACAGTGGGTGCTGCTTTTGTCACTTTAACGGCAAATTCAAGGATCGCTTTCGTGGTTTCGTCAATATCCGCTGTCTGGAAATCTGTGATTATCTGCCCAATTTGTGTGTCCGTGAATTGTGCCCGCAATTCATCTGCATGTGCAATAATTCAGTAGTCGCATTCATTCACTTTTGAGACAACAGTCGCAATCATTTCGCGCTGGATCTGACTCAGCGGGCAATCCTCATCGTGCATCACCACTTTATAGAGTTCAACGAAAGCACGCATGCTTTTCGGTCTCGCACTAAAGAGTTTGACGATATTGTAAAGCTCCCCAGCACGCGCGATCGCAGCATCGTATTCTGCTTTCACAATGCCGGTCGCATCGGCTTCATCTACAGTTTGGATCCATGCCATTTTTTATTCTCCGATCACGATGCCATATTCCCCAACAACAGCACCTTTATGTCCGCTCTGGTAGTGGAGATGTCGTTCCACTACAATGGGTTGTGAACTTTGTGCTTCAACCGAACCGCGGATATTTCCCATCGCGCCTTCATCTACATCGGCACAACAGAAGGGTTTAATCCGCCGATGTATTTGCCTGCGGGTATCTCCTTTTTTGTTACGGACAATGATGTTTACGAGGGCATCACTCTCTCCGACGTTAAGGAAACGGAACCAATCTCTTGCACCACTCGCCACCTCTGGGAAAAACAGACGAATCCCGACGTGTCCGCCTTCCTCTGATGCGCCGGGTAGGTCAACAATCTCAGTGTCGGCGTGCATGTGGCGTTCCGCAACGATGGGTTGATCAGAGCGCACCAAAACGGAAGATTTGATTTTTATATCATCCATCTTCGGCATCCAACATTCAAAAGGATCTAATTCGCGCTGCATCGTATTTACAGGTTTGCCGGTGCCATCTTCATGGGCGATCAGTGTAACCTCACCTGTTTCTTTGCCGACATTGACGATGATTGCCCAGTCACGCCATGCCGGTCCCGTTTCTGGAAAATAGAGCGTGCGGGGTGCATCCGTAATCACCTGCCCATATTGCCCGACACAAGTTTTGCCACTTTGATAATGGAGGTGCCGTTCACCGACAATCGGCTGTGTGCTTTGAACCTCAAGCGTGCCTCTGACGTTTCCCATTATACCTTCATTGATGTCCCAACAGCACTGCGGTCTGATTCTGTGATGGTGTTGCCTGATAATATGACCGCGTCTGTTCCGGACGATTATGTTGACCAACGCGTCCGCTTCGCCAACGTTGAGAAAACGGAACCAGTCATGTGCGCCAGGAACCAATTCTGGGAAAAATAGTCGGAGTCCGACGGTCTCATATTCCTCTGCGGCTCCAACGAAATCAAGGATGTTCGAATCCTTGTGCATGTGCCGTTCTGCGACAATCGGTTGATCTGCGGAAAACTGCATCGAAGAGTTCTGTTTAATCGCCTCAACGTTCGGGGTCCAGCATTCAAAGGGACTTATCTCTTTTTGATCTGACCATGTCGGCTGCCCGTTCTGTGCATGTCGGGCTATTATATTTACTTGGGTCTCTTCCGTGCCCACGTTAATAACTTGGACCCAGTCTTCCCATTGGGGCCCTACTTCTGGAAAATAAAGCGTTCTTGCGTTTGGCATTAGTTCCTCCTATGCTAGTCAACAAAAAATTTGTTCCTATTGAGATGAGTGTCATGAAAATTAAGTATATTGTGATGCGTGCCGTTGTTACTATTTTAACTTGCATTTATTTATATTTTCCACTACAATTTTGCGCAATTCCATTTAGGTATCCTTTCGCGCGAGAAATTTGCTTTCGTTCAGCGATGGCTAAATGGTTTTGACAACTTCTATACACACCTTGAGGAGATAACCCAATGGCAGCGAAAAAACTCTCAGATGCTCAAATCCAAGCAAACCTTGAACAAGTTGACGGTTGGACGATCGAAGACGGTAAACTGCACAAGGAATTCCAGTTTGACACCTTCGTTACAGCGTTCGGGTTCATGGCACAACTCGCTTTAGTCGCTGAATCAATGAATCACCATCCCGAATGGTTCAACGTCTATAACCGCGTGACAATCGACCTAACGACCCATGATGCAGGCGGTATCAGCGAATTGGACTTTCAGTGGGCAAAGCAAGCAGATTCAATTGGTAGTTAAACAAATACCTGTCGTCAGAAATGGAGAGTTGCATGGATACGCTGAAAACTCTAATCGGCAGCCGTCAAGCACCAGAAATTGAAGCAATGCTCTCAGATGTCCCTACCGGTGTTGAAGTGCGCTTTTTGCCGCACGGCGAACCCTTGCGTGAACATATCGCTGATATTGAAATTCTGTTCGGACACATCGGCGAGGATACAATGCCAGAGGCGCCCGCGTTACGCTGGGTACACCAACCCCATGCTGGTGTGGAAGGGTTTATGTATCCGGCATTCAAAGATAGTGATGTCATGCTTACCAATTGCCGAGGCTTGTACGGCACACAGATCGCAGAACACGCCTTCGCTTTACTTTTGTCTATTACCCGGCAAATCCCTACACAATTGGAGTTCATGAAAACAAAGCATTGGGAGCGTGTGCCGTGTATTGAACTCGCAGGCATGACGATGGGTATTCTTGGACTCGGTGGTATCGGAAAGGCGATTGCAGCACGCGCACAAGCATTTGAATTTAACGTCATCGCCGCTGATGCCGAACCGATTGATAAACCTGATACAATCTCAGAACTCTTCGGTTTAGATGGGTTGATGGCGTTTCTCGCGAAGTCACACATCCTTGTCGTGTGCTGCCCGAGCACCCCCGAAACGCATAAACTCCTGTCACATGCGCAGTTTAATCAGATGCC
>JAPPDN010000447.1:4336-5747 GCA_028824575.1 Candidatus Poribacteria bacterium
GTGGAAAATGAGCGGGTGCGGGGTTAGATGTGACCTATACAGAGCCGTGTCCGCCGGAGAACCCATTGTGGGAACAGCAGAACGTGATCCTAACTTCACACAGTGCGGGTGCCTCGCAGCACATTCGGAGGCGCGCCATGCAACTCTTTATTGATAATCTACACCACTATGTGGCAGGTGAACCCTTAGTCAACGTTGTTGATAAGCAGAAGGGATACTAAACTACAACACAGAAATGGAGTAAAAATGAGCCAGAAAACATATCGCGCCGCTGCAATCGGGCATACCGGCGCTGGCAACTTCGGACACGGATTGCATACCCCATACAAAGACATAGAGAATGTCGAATTTATCGCTGTCTCTGATCCGAACGAAGAAGGTAGAGAAAAGGCAGCCGCAGAAGCGGGGGCATTACGCAGTTACGCTGATTATCGAGAGATGCTTGAAAAAGAGGATCTCAACCTCGTGAGCGTCTGCCCGCGCTGGACCTCAGAACACCTCACTATGGTCACCGCTTGTCTTGAGGCAGGCTGCCACGTCTACTCCGAGAAACCGATGACGAGTACACTCGCTGACGGTGATGTAATCGTTGAGACGGCGAAAGCGAACGGGTTAAAGGTCGCTGTGGCGCATCAGGCGGTCTATCTCCCCGCAACGCATGCGATTCGACAGATGCTTAACGATGGGAAGATCGGGACGATCCAAGCCATCTATGCCAGCGGTAAACAAGATAGACGCGGCGGCGGTGAGGATATGATTGTCCTCGGCACGCACCTATTTAATATGATGCGTTTCTTCGTCGGTGATGTCGCATGGATGCAGTCGCATGTCACCACAGACGGCAAAGAGGTCGCTTATGGCGGTGACCACGAACCAACAGAGCCTGTCGGACCCGTCGCGGGTGATTGCATCAATAGTTACTTCGCTTTCAAAAGCGGAGTCTCTGGCTTCTTCCAGTCCCGGAGAGATCAGGCTGGCTCCGGCAGATACGGTATGGAGATCGTTGGCAGCGAAGGCATATTCTCGCTTCGCGGTGATGTCGCAAATCGACTCATGGTCTACCCCTATCCGGTACTCGTGCCTTCAAACCCAGACCAAGCGTGGGAAGCCATCGACTTAGACGATACACCGTTCTCCAGCGGCAACGAACTCGCGATTCGCGATCTCATTGATGCTGCCGAAAACGATCGAAAACCCATTTCCGCAGCCGAAGACGCTGTCGCGGCATTAGAGATGATTCTCGGCGCGTACGAATCCCAGCTGACAGGAGAACGCGTTCCTTTCCCGATTGCGAATCGCGAACACCCGCTAAGCAGATAGCCCTGCTCTTTTCCCTGGCGGGGTTTTGCGGCGTACTCGCCCAAATGCGACCTGCATTCCAACTCCGCAATTTTGTTGATACCCTACACCG
>JAPPDN010000576.1 GCA_028824575.1 Candidatus Poribacteria bacterium
CACACTGAGCTTTATCGCAAAGAACGGCCGGCTTGCAATGCTCGTTCCGGAAGCAATCCTTCAGGCTGACTATGCCACTGTCGTCAGGGACTTGCTCACATCCCGTTTCGATCATGTTTGCCTGGTTCACATTCGCGACCGTCTGTTTGAGGGCACAGACGAGGCTGTGGTCGCAGTAGCTGCTTCGCAATACGGTGGTAAAAAAGGCACCTTGCGCGTTGAAACTGTCGAGCACTCTGAGGACCTGGCAGCAGTCCTGAACACCCCAAAAGGCGGGCTTTCTACTTCCCATTTGACAACCCAAAAAGGACGCCGCATTGACTCGTTGACTGTCCAATTGCTCGGTGAATTGGAGCAACATTCTGCGGTCAAGAAGATCTCTGATGTCGCAACCGTGAGTATTGGTTTGGTCACAGGTGCCAATAAGCACTTCATCCGTAATGCCGAAAACTTGAAACAAATCGGTGTTCCTCATGAGTCTTGGGTACGACTGATTTCTCGTACGCGATGGCTTTCGGGACTGGATTTCACCAAAAAAGATCTCCAGAAACTCGTTGAAGATGGCCAACAAGCCATCCTGGTTCAGCCCACGCCAGCGTGCGAAAATACTCCCGGCATCAAGCAGTGGATTGACGAAGGGATTAAGGCCGGTATTCACGAACGATATAAATGCACCATACGCGATCCCTGGTTTCGTGTCGATCTACAACAGCCTGCACCAGATGCCTTCGCTACGTGCGCCCGTATGGGCGCTCCCTTGCTCGTTCTCAACCGGGCTAGTTGCCAATGTACCAATGCACTCCATGCGATGTATTTGCATTGCGGAAGCGATGCATCTCTGCCAGCCATCGCTGTAGGGTTCCTCACGAGTGCTGTGAGTGTCTGGGCCGAACTCCACGGACGTCGGTACGGAGGAGGCGTCTTGAAGATAGAACCGGGCACCTTGAATAAAACGCCGGTACCAATGATTCAGGATGCGGAAGTCGCCTTCGATAAACTGAATAAACTCATTCGAGATGGGCGAGAAGCCGAAGCAAGAAAACGGGCGGACGATCTCGTGCTCAGAGATCAATTGGGTTTGCCAAAGAAAGACATTAAGCGATTACAGCAGGCACACGCCCTGTTGATGATCCAACGCCGCCCCACCAGGAATGGAACCAGCCATGGCTAAGTTCACTGTTGACACCCACTTGTTCCGAGAACTCGGAGAACTACTGGTCGGACGCGACTCCACAGCCTTGATCGAACTGATCAAGAACGCCTACGACGCAGATGCGACCGAGGTCACTGTATATGGTGAGCGACTCGACAATCCAGATGAGGGACACATCCTGGTAATAGACGACGGCGTGGGAATGAATGCGGAAGCGTTCGAGAAGGGATTTCTGCGGGTTGCTTCTCGTCTGAAGGAGCAAGGAGAGCGACGGTCCCCCTTGTTTCAACGCCGTTACACTGGTGCCAAGGGAATCGGCCGACTCGCCGCTCATAAGCTTGCGAGAAAACTCGAAATCGATAGCGTGCCCCAATTCCCTGGATCGGATGGGATTCGAGAAGCTCTGAACGCCACAATAGATTGGAACAAAATCGAGCAGTACGAAACTCTGGATGACCTTGACGCTGACGCGATTCGTCTGGAAACGAAGCCAATGCGCGAGAACACTCTTTCAGGAACGACACTTCTTCTATCACAACTGCGAAAAGCCTGGACCGAGACTGAGCGTACGAGGTTTTTTGCCGAGGTTCAATCGTTCGGTCCTCCCCTATTTCTGCGTGAGCCGCTCCCGCGATCAATTATCGAAAAGCCACTGCTGTTCGACACACCAGTTGTACGAGACCAGGGTTCCGATGCTGTTGTCTCTCCATTCCAGGTGAACCTTGAAGGGGACTTTGCTGCCGGCGAGGACTACTGGGCACTTGTTGCCGAAGTCGCGACTTGGGTACTGGAGATACAGGCGGTTCCCGGTAGCGATGAAGTGGTTTTTGCTGTCGCACCAACAAGAAAAACTCGAGAAGATAACCCGGAAGCGAGAGGGTTCAAGCAGTCGCTCCCTCATCCCATCCCTGGGAAAGGGCCATATTTTGAGGCTCGCATTCTGGTCCGAGAAGGGTATAGGGGTCGCCAGGACCAGCGGATATGGGCGACGCGCGTCAGTGGAATTCGAGTTTATATGGAAGGATTCCGCGTTCTACCCTATGGTGAGCAAGAAGACGACTGGCTCGCGCTCAATGCTGATTATGCGAGACGCCCACGACAGCTCGAGATGCTTGAAAAAATCCGTCTCAGTGTGGAGGCGACTGATCCCGATGAGGGCCTCACTCGCTTGTCGAACAACAACTACTTTGGAGCGATTTTTCTTACCCAGGAACACTGTCCCAGTCTGCGCGTTCTCGTGAACCGTGAGGGATTCATTCCAGAGGCCGGATTCGACACATTAGTGCAGCTTGTGCGGACAGGAATCGATCTCTGTACGCGAGCGAGAGCGGCAGAAGCCTATGAACGCCGTCAAAAAAGGAGGGAAGACCGTCGTCAAGAATCAAGGGCTGTAATGGATCAGACAGATGGGATTGAGGCTGATGATACTACGGACGATTCCCCTGAGACGCATGAATTGCCCAATCGACTTCAAGATGTGACTCAACTCCTGAAAGAAGCTCGCGAGCACCTCAACGAAGGAGATACTAAGAAAGCCAAGGTCGCAGTCAGCGCAGCCATGCAAAAGCACGGTGGAACGCCGGAGCTTACCGCGGACCTGTGGGCCGAACGTTCGCTCTTACATGTCCTGGCGTCCGTGGGGACACAGATGGCAGCTTTCGTGCATGAACTCAATGCCCTGCTGGGAGCGGCGCAAACTATCGAGTACGCTCTGGAGCACCTGCTCAAAGCGGGAGGGTTGTCTCGCGAACAGCGACGAAGACTTAGGCTAATATTGACTGTCACAATAGATTTGAAGCGAGGATTGGAACGTCAGGCTGCTTACCTGATAGACATCGAAACACCCGATGCTCGACGCCGCCGGTCTCGCCAGTATTTATGTGAACGTTTCGACGCCGCGGTTCGCCTCGTGCAGCATCAAGCAGAACGCCGAGGCATCAAAATTGACAATCGGATTCCGTCCGAATTGAGGTCCTCCCCGATGTTTCCCGCCGAGATTACAGCGATATTCGCCAATCTCCTGACAAATGCGGTTAAAGCCGCTGGAGAGGACGGACATATCCTCGCTTCAGCATCTAGTGCAGATGAACAGATTCGGATTCTCATCCAGAACACCGGCACCGCTGTCCAACTTGATGAAGCCGAGCGCTGGTTCAAACCCTTCCAGTCAACAACATCTGAAGTAAACCCCGTGCTGGGTCAAGGGATGGGATTGGGACTGACCATTACACGGAACCTGTTGGAGAACTATGGAGCAGTTGTGAAATTCGTCCCGCCAGATAGCCCGTTTAAAACTGCGATCGAAATAGCCTTGCCAAGTAGGAGTTAGCTTTGGGTATGAAAAATCTCGAGAAGCCGTCCATTCTTGTCATTGACGATGAATCTGACGAACTGCGTAATAAATTCAATCTAATGCTAGGTGAACACGCAGCACCTCCTGTAATTCATCCTCAGGATGTAGAAGAATCGGACCTGAATAATGTTGATCTGGTTCTGGTGGACTATCGGCTGAAAGACTGGTCAGAACGGAATAATTTATCGACCATTTCTCTCCAGCCAGCAAACGGAATGGCTCTTGCGGTTGTGTTACGGGAGCAAGTGGACGAAAATAAAAAGGACAAATTAACAGCATTTGCGCTACATACGGATCATCTTGAAGATATTCAGGGGCGACTTCCACCTAAAACTGCCCAACACGTTCTTGCGCGCCTGAACAATCTGGAATGGATATTCTCAAAGAAGGATCACCCTAACTACTACAGTCAGATGTTTATTCTTGCGAGAGCTGTACAGCGACTACCTAGCCAATGGTCTGAGGGTTCGGATGATTCGACTTCAATGGTGAAACAACTTCTTGCTATGGATGAGGACGACGAATCGTTTGAACGCTGCTGGCAAGACGTTAAAGATTGCCGGGTACCAGTTGAAGAGTTGACCGTGGACGGACACGGCATCCTGTTCATTCGATGGTTGCTTCATCAAGTATTGCCGTATCCCTCCTTTCTGTGGGCGGAACACTGGGTTGCGGCGCGTTTTGGGATTTCTATTGATGCCCTGCGTGAGGTACTGGAGGGAGATAGCGATCTGGCGAAAGACTTGGAGTTCATGCGCTATTCAGGGATTCTCGAGGATTTTTTGGGAGATAGGTGGTGGCGTGGTGCTATTGAGGACTATGCTTGGAATGTATCGGAAGGACTCACGGCTGATGTACAACATTTGCGAGATGTTTTGTCCGAGCGTGCCGGAATGAAACTGAAGTCAACTGACGTCAACCCCGCGGTGGTTTGCGTAGATAAGAATTGGCAACCCACCGACGAGTTCCTATCGCCAATGACTGCCATAACCCTCCACCCCGACCACTGGCCTCCGTTTGCCGACCCAGCCTGGATGGACATTGAAACTGTGCAAAATGACGATACTTTGTTGCCATTGGTGAATCCCCTTGACCAGCACCGCATCATGAGTGACAAAGAATAGGACGGCAAAAATGGCGGGGTTTCGCTTTCTTTTTTCTGAACTAATCCAAGAGACCAAAGTGATGGCAACATTATCAGAGGGGTTCCTTGATCCGAGTAGGATATGGGTTCTCTCCCGTTTCTTGAGCCACCTCCGAAGCATTGGCGGAAAACCCGCAGAAAGAGTTTATACTTTGGAGCTTCGTTGCCTTCACACAATACCAAGCGATCAGTACGACAGGAACGTCGGTAGAGAGATATATGCGGTTATTTCAGGCATTTGGGAACTACAACCATGGGGGGAGCGCTCTGATCCGGATCGCGAGATAGAATTCTGCGGAAAAGCTTCAACGAAGATTGAGTTGTACGCTTCGGGCGATCCCGAAACACGCTTGGCAATGTGGCGTCTGGAACTGGGGGATGAGAAAAGCCCTGGCTGTTATGTCCACGCTCAGATTCTCGGAGACTCCACTAAACCCCCATTCCCGAAATCAGTTCCCATTCCCAGATTGCCCAGCCTTTTCGTCACTCCGATGAGTGCTGTAGAGTTTGTCCTCGGCGAACTCTTCCAGAACGATTGGCCTGAGGTGACCTCCAAAAAGCGATACGAAGTGTATGAGTGGCATAAGCTCCAAAAAAAGTGGCTTCAGCAACTGTTCTCATGGTACCAAGACCAAATAGAGAGGGCGGGTTCCTTTCCGTGGATAGCATTAAAGAAGGCAAAGCCCAAAGACGGCATGTTTCTCTGAAAATCCAGAACACGGAGGCCGTAACAAATTAGTTAGAGCCATATCTGTCGCACGCAGACCAATCAATATTATTATCTGATTGGTCTTATTTTTTAGTCTAATTGTCTTTATACGCAAAAATGACATTGCAAACCCCTGTTTTCGCACTTAAATTGCAGATATTTGTATCCTACTAACATAATTTGTATCTTCGCACATCTACAACTATTTCTCGCCCGTTATATATAGCCACAACTCCTGCCATAAGGAGACACAAAATGAAAATCCGACCTGACCTCATCCCCGAGACCGAGCGGAACAACCTCGAAGTCATCCAACTCACGGACGAAACGGTCCCCTCCTCACACATCTACATCGCAGCGCAGATCCTCACGCCCGACACCCCC
>JAPPDN010001016.1:0-1416 GCA_028824575.1 Candidatus Poribacteria bacterium
CGGTCATTCACGATTAGCGATTGCTGATAATACCCTTTATGTCATTACGCCGGAAAGAGAGGATTTGCACGTCCTTCGTTTGTCAGTTGACGGTAATGTACTTATTCCGGTTCCAGGGGTTCCCAATTTTGAAGTGGATGTCCTATCTGCAAACAACGAGGCTGTGGCTCACCCCTATTTATCTGAAGGACGTGAAAGAGGCGGTGACTTGTATGCTTCGCACCGTAGAAACCATGAGATAATTGGGGCGTTTGTTAGCAGTGGTGAGATATTTTACACGGAGTATCAGCGGAAATTATTCAAATGGAAACTCGGTGATGCAGAGTGGAAAGATACAGGGTTGGTAGATACTGGCAAGCAGCCCGATGGTGATTTGAAATGTGGGTTCCGGTTAGCGGTTTCAGGGGCGACTGTCTACGTCGGGAAGCGGGATGGCAGGTTGTTCCAATCGCTGGATGCGGGCAACAGTTGGAAGGACATTACGCCGAACCTTCCACGTCGGTTTACCTGTTTCAAGGAGATTGTCTTTGCAAGTTCGACAGTTTATGTTGCAACAGACGTGGGTGTTTTAGCCTCGCGAACCGGGGTGCATTGGCGCGTAATTAACGATAAAGTCGTTATAAACAGGTTTGCTGTGGATGGTTCGACGGTTTATGGTGCGGGTGATACGGGGGTCTACCGTTTGGATGTTGATGACAAGTGGGAACAGATTTCTCCGGTGGTTCCGGGTAAGGTGCTTTCGCTTGTTGTTGATCGCAATAGGTTGTATGTTGCGACTGAACGTCGCGGGATATTCCACATCTCGCTGGAGGCAGAAAATTACATGGTAAAAAAAATTTAAGCGTTCGGACGGTCATTTTACGTGGAAAACCGCTAAAAAACTAAGAAATTCATAGAATTTCGGTATTTTTTACTTTTTTTTTCAAAAAAATTTGACAAACGCTTCTTCAGCGTGTATAATATTTACTTTGGAAACCCTATTAAATCTTTTTGGGAGAAAGGGGCAATTATCCGGAAACATACTAACGTCGTACCCAAATTCCACGTTAATTTGTTCTGTTGAAGTTGTGATGCCCCGCGCGGGCTTTTTTTAATGCCAGAAACCCTCACAGATTTTATCTCGGAGGTATGAAATGCCAACGATTAACCAGTTAATTAAAAAACCGCGTAAGAAGTCCCGGAAGAAAACGAAATCGCCGGTGCTTGAGCAGTGTCCCCAGCGGCGCGGTATCTGTCTACAGGTGAAAACAATAACACCGAAAAAACCGAATTCGGCACTGCGTAAAGTAGCCCGGGTCCGTTTCACCACCGGTTATGAAGCTACCTGTTATATTCCGGGGATCGATCACAATCTGCAAGAACACTCAGTCGTTTTGGTTCGCGGTGGGCGAGTGAAAGACCTTTCTAACGTGCGTT
>JAPPDN010001016.1:1426-5738 GCA_028824575.1 Candidatus Poribacteria bacterium
GTGCGTTACCACATCGTCCGTGGGCAGTTGGATACCGCTGGTGTCGAAAATCGCCGCCAGGGCCGTTCAAAGTACGGTGCTCGGAAACCCGACTAAACAACGGAGGAATATTAGATGCCGAGACGTGGAAATATCAGTAAACGCGATGTCAGTCCTGACTCAATCTATAACAGTAAACTCGTATCAAAGTTTATTAATAGTCTCATGTTGGACGGGAAGAAAAGCACTGCCCAATCAATCCTATATGAGAGTTTCAAAATTATCGAAGAGCGGACAAATGAAGAAGGCTTCGCTGTGTTCCGTCAAGCGATCAATAACGTCAAGCCGGTACTCGAAATTCGGCCACGCCGTGTAGGCAGCCAAACCTACCAGGTCCCGGTTGATGTCAAAGCTGAGCGCAAACAACGATTGGCTTTCAGTTGGATTATCCAATCTGCTCGCGCCCGTGGCGAAAGACGCATGGCAGAACGCCTCGCTGGTGAAATACTTGAAGCGTCGCAGAACGAAGGCGGCGCAATCCGTAGGAAACAGGATCAGCATCGAATGGCAGAAGCGAACCGAGCTTTCGCACATTATCGATGGTAGAGATGTTAGCACGGCTTAAAGCCGAAATGGAAAATATAAAAGGAGTGGCGCAACCGTGGCAGATACAAAAAATAGCACTCCACAGCGCTTAGAATTACCTCACATGCGGAATATCGGCATCATGGCACACATTGATGCTGGCAAAACTACCGTAACCGAACGTATTCTATATTATACCGGTAGAGTTTATCGAATCGGTGATGTCGACGATGGCACCACTGCTATGGACTGGATGGTCCAAGAGCAAGAACGCGGTATCACGATTACTGCCGCCGCAACGACCTGTCACTGGAAAAAACACCATATTAATATTATTGATACACCGGGACATATTGACTTTACTGTTGAAGTCGAACGTTCACTTCGCGTACTCGACGGTGCAGTTGCGGTTTTCTGCGCAGTCGGTGGTGTTGAACCACAATCCGAAACCGTTTGGAGACAAGCGGATAAATATAACATACCCCGAATCGCATTCGTCAACAAAATGGATCGCACCGGTGCTGATTTCTTCCGCACCGTTGAGATGATGGAAGAACGTCTCGGTGCCACGACAATTCCAGTGCAACTGCCTATCGGTTCAGCAGAACAATACACAGGCATCGTTGATCTCATCTCCATGAAAGGTCAGATTTGGAACGTCGGGACAGATGCTGGGAACGACGGTACCGTTATTCAAGAGACAGACATCCCCAAAGAAATGGAAGAGATGGCAAACGAATATCGCGATCGGATGTTAGAGGCTATCGCCGATTGCGATGAAGAACTCCTCCACAAATACTTAGACGGTATTGAAATTTCACCTGAAGAAATTAAAACAGGGATCCGTAACGCTGTAATCGCAGGCAAAATTGTCCCTGTCCTTTGCGGAACCGCTTTAAAAAATAAAGGTGTACAGCCCCTCTTAGACGCAATCGTCTCTTACTTACCAGCACCAACTGACGTGCCACCGATAGTAGGTTTTGATCCGAAAACCGAAGAAGAAGAGACACGGCACCCGAAAAACGATGAACCGTTCTGTGGGCTGGCATTCAAAATTATGACAGACCCGCACGTTGGCAAACTCACGTATCTACGTGTCTACTCTGGTGTCCTTAAAAAAGGTGATACGCTTTATAACAGTAAGACCAGAAAACACGAACGGATCGGACGGCTGATGCAAATGCATGCCAACAAACGGGAAGAGTTGCAGGCGGTTTACGCCGGCGACATCGCCGCAGTCATCGGCTTAAAGGATCTTGCTACAGGGGACACACTTTGTGATCCGAAAGCACATATCACCTTAGAAACTATGGTGTTCCCCCTCCCAGTAATGTCCATCGCAGTTGAACCTCGTACACAATCTGATATTGACAAACTCAACCTCGCCCTCTCTAAACTCGCTGAAGAAGACCCCACCTTTAAAGTCCATCAAGATTCAGAAACTGGACAGACCCTGTTGTCTGGGATGGGGGAACTTCACCTCGAAATCATTGTTGATAGGCTCGTCCGAGAGTTTAACGTCTCAGCGAATGTAGGGAACCCGGAAGTCGCCTATCGCGAAACGATCCGCAAGGCGGTCAAGTCTGAGGGCAGATTTGTACGCCAATCCGGTGGTAGAGGGCAATTCGGTCATGTCGTCATTGAAGTTGAGCCGCTCGCAAAAGGCACCGGTTTTGAATTCATTGACGGGACCAAAGGCGGCGTTATTCCGCAGGAATACATCCCAGCTGTTCAGAAAGGCATTGAGAACGCCATGAATACGGGGGTTCTTGCTGGCTATCCAGTTGTTGATGTATCCGTAAAACTCATTGATGGTTCTCACCACGCGGTAGATTCATCAGAAATGGCGTTCTCCATCGCGGGTTCAATGGCGTTTAAAGATGCCTTGAAGCGTGGAACTCCAACACTCCTTGAACCGATTATGGATGTTGAGGTTATCGCACCAGACGAATATCTCGGCAAAGTTATAGGCGATTTGAACGCACGTCGTGCACAGATACGCGAGACGGAACTGCAATCGAAATCCCGTATCCAAGTTATCAAGGTTGATGTCCCCCTCTCAGAAATGTTTGGGTACGTCAAAACTCTGAGGTCACTCACACAAGGTAGAGCTAACTACTCTATGGAATTTGCACACTATAACGAAGTTCCGACAAGTGTGATGGAGGACTTAGTTTCATCAACGAATCATAATTCGTAATTGTTAAATAGTTGTGAAGTGTCCGAACTATAGGAGTTTCTCGCTTCCTATAAGCGGACATAAGATTTAGTTAAACGGTGTTCCCACACGACAACAACGCGTTTGGACACCCCATAGAAACGGGACTGCGCAGTTTTGTGGAAACAGCGCTTACAACACCCGCAACAATAAACTTTTAGTGGAGCTTGGACAAAAATGGCTAAGGAAACGTTTGAAAGGAATAAACCACACGTTAATATTGGAACAATCGGTCACGTTGACCACGGTAAAACCACGCTGACAGCAGCGATTACCATGGTACTCTCGAAACTTGCCAATGCAGATTACGTCCAGAAGTATGAAGATATTGACAAGGCACCCGAAGAAAAAGAGCGTGGCATTACGATTAACACGGCACACGTTGAATATGAGACCGAGAATCGGCACTATGCCCACGTCGATTGCCCCGGACACGCCGACTATATCAAGAATATGATTACCGGCGCTGCACAGATGGACGGTGCGATCCTTGTGGTATCCGCCGCTGATGGTCCCATGCCGCAGACGCGCGAGCACGTACTTCTCGCACGGCAGGTGAATGTGCCTTCTCTCGTCGTCTTCCTTAACAAGGCAGACATGGTCGATGACGAAGAATTGCTTGAACTCGTTGAACTCGAAGTCCGCGAATTGCTCAGTGATTATGACTTCCCCGGTGATGATATTCCTATCGTCACAGGTTCTGCTCTTGAAGCTATGGAATCCGACGGAGACCCAGCAAACGACGCGTGTAAACCGATACTGGAACTTATGGAAGCCGTTGATAGCTACATTCCAGAACCCGTCCGTGATACCGACAAACCGTTCCTGATGTCGATTGAAGATACTTTCACCATCAGTGGACGCGGTACCGTTGTTACAGGACGCGTTGAACGCGGCGTTATTGAAATCGGAAACCCGGTCGAAATCGTTGGACTCCGCGAAACACAAGACACCGTTATCACAGGCGTCGAGATGTTTAACAAGAGCCTCGACGAAGGTCGCGCCGGTGATAATCTCGGTGCCCTGCTACGGGGTGTTGAGCGAGATGCCGTTGAACGCGGACAAGTTTTGGCAGTCCCCGGAACCGTTACACCCCATACCAAATTTGAAGCCGAAGCCTACATTCTCACAAAAGATGAGGGTGGACGCTGGAACCCCTTCTTTACCGGATACAGACCACAGTTCTATTTCAGAACAACCGACGTAACCGGAAAGATGGATCTTCCTGAAGGCATCGAAATGATTATGCCCGGTGATAACGCAAAAATTACCGTTGAATTGTCCAAACCCATCGCGATGGAAGAACAACTTCGATTCGCAATTCGTGAAGGTGGACAAACCATCGGTGCTGGTGTTGTCTCGAAAATTCTTGAATAAGAGATTCGGCGGAGCAGACGCTCCGCCTTTTTAACGACATCAATACAGAGGATTGCCGACTTCTACTTCAAAATGTTAATCGCTGGCATTCCTCTCGTTTGATGAAGGCGATACGAAAAGATGGACAATCAAAAAATTCGCATCCGGCTTAAG
>JAPPDN010000387.1 GCA_028824575.1 Candidatus Poribacteria bacterium
CGGCGCGACCCTGTTTTCCGTCTTTTCAAGGATATATTTCTCGGCGATATTCAAATATTCCGTAGAAATGAGGATGTCTCCATCAGCGAAGTTCATCAAATCCTCAAATGTGTCGATATCTTCTCGTTCTTCACGGACAGCGAGGATAATATCAATGTGTCCATATTCCAGAGGCAAAATCTCTTCAACGTCTGAATCCGTCTCTTCAACCCAATCTTGACCCGTAATCCCTAAATCATAGAAATCATCCATGCCGACGTAGACGGGGATCTCTTGTGGACGTGAAATCTTGATCTGAAATTCGTTATCATCGCGGAAGGTCGCGCGATACGATCTGTCAGTTTCGGTATAGCCGTTGAGTTCGTAACCGGCACGCTGAAACAGTTCGAGGGTCTCTGATTGTAGGCTCCCTTTCGGTAAAAGTAGTTTCAGCGTCCGTTGTGATTCCGTTTGCATTTTTTTGCGTGTGCTCCTTTTTCTGAAAGGTAATTGCATTCTTTTTCAGTTTTTGACGGGCAACAACACCTAAAGGAGATCGGTAACAGTGATTTTTTGTGTGTCGCCAGTTCTGAGGTGAATCAAGTACATTGAACCATCTACAGTGAAGCTGAGCAGATAATCGTAGTTCAATCGGTTGGCGTAATCCCGCTGGGCTTGGAAATCACGTTCCATTAAATCCACTTCCACGTGCTTACCTTCTTTCCGCAAGGTTTCAGCGAGGCGTTGCGCTTCCGAAGTCTGTTCCAAAGTTTCCGTTGCGATAAAATAGTCTCTTCTTCCGTTACTTGTTGCCTTTCCTGTGTCGGCAAACGCCTCTACAAGCGCATCAAATTGGAACGCAAACCCAGCACCCGGTGTTGGTGGACCGCCAAAGGACGCGATGAGACCATCGTATCTCCCGCCACCACAGAGTGATAAACCTTGCTCAGACAATTCGATTTGAAAAACCGTACCGGTATAGAAATCAAACCCGCGCGTGATACCCAAATTGATTTCAAAGTCTGTAATATCATAGTTTTCCAAACAGTCGCAAAGTGCTATCAGCTCTTGACGTGCTGTTTTCGCAGTGTCGCCGAGAAGTGTCTCCCACGCTGCCATGACAGTGTCCTTATCACCACAAATCTTTGAAACATCTATGCAACGCTGTCCCGTCTCTTCGGAAATATTAAAGTAGCGGAGCCACCGTGCTTTATAGGTCTCCTCGGCAATTGCTGGTAGTTTTTCTGCATAAGTCGGCGCAGTATTTTCGGTCAGTTCTTGAACTTCGGAAGTCTCTATTTTGTAAGCGCCTTGGTAGTCGGAACCTTGTGACCGCCGCAGCATATTGAGCGCGTCTTGAAGCGTTTCCAGGTCCCATAGATGGTTCTCGTTACGGAGACGGACGAGGTGGTCAAGGTCCCATATAATTTCACCGTGATCCTTGGTATCCAGCGCGACCTGTTTGAAAATCTCGCGGAAAACCCCTGTATTGCCGATTCTTAATTTTCTCTGTGAAATGTTGAGGTTTTCAAGGATTCGGATCGGAATCGCGATGATTTCAGCATCGGCGTGGGCGGAAGCCGGGCCAACAAGCTCAACGCCAGCCTGTCGGAATTCCCGCTTAACTTCGGTGCCGTCGATAATCGGTTCCTGCCGTACACACTGACCGATGTAGTAGAGTTTATACGGATAAGGAAGGTCTTTTAGTTCGCCGTTAGCAATCAGTCGGCAGACAGGAGCCGTCAACTCAGGGCGCAGCGCATAATCTACCCGATCCGAACCGACGAATGTGAACATCTTGTGACGGATCTCTTCGCCAGCTTGTGCTGACAGAAGCGCGAAGGATTCAAACAGCGGGGTCTGAACCTGCGCGTATCCGTAGGTTTCAAACGTTTCACGAACAACATTCTCAACGAAATTTCGCTGAGCCATCTGCTCGGGTAGAAAGTCATTCGTCCCGGCAGGTTTATCAAACTTCTCCATTTTTTTAACGATTAAGTTTTCGCTCCGTTTTTTCCGTTGTCAAAAACGGGTTTTCGCCAAATTTCAACAACGTTAGTTATAATTGAGGGCGAGGCGGGAGACCTCACCAGCGAATAAATTGTGCTTTAATAGACCAATATAAGGCAATGAGAAAAAGCCAAAAAAAAAAACCCAGTAAACAGTCTGCTCTTTTTTCCCGCGTACCACTAACGCGGCACGGAGGAGAGCGGCTTCGTTTACCAGGGTCCAAACAAGTTAAACTTGCTTCGTGTCAAAGATATTTATTCACATTCCCTCATCCGCTCTACTCAGAAGTGGACCGAATGATGGTGATGGATGTTGAATATAGTGGTGTTAAGCATTTTTCGGTATTGTTTGCAAGCCAAAACTTGCTACTAAAAAGTTAGTGACTTTAATTTACACTTAATGATATTATACCCTATTGAATGGTAAATGTCAAATTTTTAAGAAGGCTACCCAATAACGCCATGAGAATTAAACCTATTTTCATCATCGCAATACTCGGTGTATTGCTATCGGTACTCCTATGCGGTATCTATTTCCAGTTCTCCTACTTTGAACCAGACACTGTCTCGTATCTATTCCAAGCGAAGTTGTTTGCGGAGGGTAAACTCTCATTCCCAGCACCCCCGGAACACGGGTTCTCTTCTTCACCACATATTAATGTTCTCAACGGTAAATGGTATTCAAAATACCCGTTCGGAAACGCCTTGATGCTGATGTTCGGTGTATTTATTAACGCACCGTGGCTGATCCCTGCGCTCGCAACAGGCGGCGCGCTACTATTTCTCTACCTTTTTGTGAAAGAGATATATGGAGACATCCACAACGGAATCGCACTCATCGCCGCGGTACTTGGACTCATTTCGCCTGCAACACTTGGTATGGGGTCAACGTGGTTCAGTGAACCGGTCAGTCGTTTTTACCTTGCACTCTTCCTGTTTACGCTGCTTAGGACATTGAATTGCAAGAGCGATGCATCGCGTCTCGCGCGGATCGGCTACCCGCTGCTCTCTGGGTTTGCCTTGGGATATGCGTTCAATACGCGTCCACTCTCCGCTGTGGTCTTTGGCGTTGTCGGGGGAGGTTTAACTGTCTATCATCTGCTCACGCAATGGCAACACCGACAAGTGTTATTCGCTACACTGAAACGCTTCGGATTCTTCTTTATTCCGTTTGTTGTGATGCTTGGCGTGTGTATGGCGTGGAACGCGCATTTTACAGAAGACCCGTTCATGTTTACACACACAGTTGCACAGCCCTATGACAAAATCGGATTCGGTGCTCGGACGGAAGGCTACGTACCCGATATTGAAGGGGCGCGTATTTTCACACCCGCATGGGCAATCGAAAGGACATGGCGACACATCCTCCCGTGCATCAGTTTCAACGCGCTCGGTTGGGGGAGTTATCACCACCATTTGTTGAGAGATGCCGAATTATCTTTGACATGGCTGATCGCCTTTGTGCCGTTAATTCTACCTTGGTGTCTGTTATTTGTTCCCTTCTTCCATTCTTCACGGAATAGATACGATGTATTTTGTTTGACCCTGCTTGTTGCGAACTTGTTGCTTTACGCCTTTTTCTATTTTGAAGGTTCGACATGGGGGTACACGCCAGTAAACGCCCGCTATTACACCGAATCGACATTCCTCGGCTTTATCCCGTTGGTAGCGCGCGGGATGTTGATCTGTTATGAGCGGTTCAAACTCCGTGAGAGGCGTGGACTTGCGTTGGCTGTAGGAGCGTGTCTATTATTGTTGAGTGTTAACACGGTATGGAGTTATGTTCGCATCGGCGAAAGATACCAGAATTGGGGGCATGTCTACCAGAAGCTGCCACCGATGGTAAAGGCGCAAAACATTCACAACGCCGTTATTTTCGTGTCTCGACACCGAGGCGCGCCGATTGGCGGTTACCCGTTTAAGAGTCTCCAAGAAGCGGACATCGTCTATTTTAAACTCGGTCCCGCACCCCGATGGAAACTAACAAACAGCGATTGGGAGAATGTGTACGCGCAGTATTTTACAGGTCGGAGTGCGTATCTGTATATACCGGGTGAGAACAGTTTGGAACGATTGAAATAGAGATGGACCTTGCTTACCAAAGCGAGGTTGGGCTTATGATGTAACTCTGGCTCGTCAGTGGTGAGAGTCTACATCACCTGTTCTAAAATAGCGATGTCTCCAGGGTTCCACGATTGCGCGATGATGTAAAGTTTACCGTCAATCTTGCGAATCACTGCGCCGTGTAGATGCTGGAAGGTCTCCACACCCAACTCTTCCTTTAACATAACGGTTGAGACGAGGTTGTTTCCTTCCAGTATGTAGAGCGGCGCGCCTTTCTCTTTATCCGGTCCGAAGAGACACGCAACGACAGCATATCCCGCCTCGTAATCAATACTGCACGGGAACGAGCCTTTGATCAACGGAAGTGTCTCTAAATAGGTGCCGTCTGGCGAATAGCGTTCAATTTCCGCATTTGCCCGATCGGAAGCATCCAATCGATTTGTACCATAAGGCACTGTGATGTGATGTCCCGTGCCGAATTGTCCAGGGTCGTCGCCTTTGCCGCCGAACGCCAGCGGATACCAACTCGCCTTAAGCGGTTCAAGACTTGTGAGTTTCGCACCCAAGATGTAATCTAAATCAGAGTAACCGGTCGTAACGTAAAGCATGCCATCGAGGTGTGTTATCCCCGTAGGGACAAACTTTCCACCTTCACTGAAATAGGTGTTGACCGCCTGATGCTTGAAATCTGTCATTGCATCCGGGGCTTCCAATGTATGCACGAGTTTCCCATCCATCGTCGTCGTGAAGATTTTACCGACATCGTTTGCGGGAAAAGAGAGGTAAGGTGTGCCAGCGGTTGTTGTCCAGACGGTTACATAGTGGGCGTTGGCTTTTTTCAATGCTGCTGGGGTCTCAATCAGCCGTGTCGTTTTCAGGTCGGCACTGATTTGAATAATACCGACTCCCGGTAGGGCAAAGTAGGTTTCGCCTTTGTCTTCCCGTCGGTCCACGTCAAACCCACCGTGCGCGTTATCAATTGCAGCAACGACTTCCGCTGGAAAATGGTCGCGCGTATAAAGAACTTTGAACTTAAGCGCGCCCTGTCCACTGGTGAGTTGTGTATCCGGTGCTGTCTCGTGATGTGCGACGAACTGAAACCCTTCTGTCTCCACCGGTGGGTGTTCTGTTACGTGTGCAGAAGCGTGTCCGATTATAAAGGTAACGGCGAGAATTAAATAGAAAACCTGTCTCATTCTTAAATTTCCTCTCTATGCTTGTATCATCGCTCGAAATTTTTGGGTAAATTCGCAGCTTCGCGCAATGCTCGCCACGTCTTCCATCTTATATTGGACGACCAGCGGACCTGAGAAACGGATTTCTTTTAAACCTTGCGCAAACGTCTCGAAATCGAAAACGCCGCCACCGGGTTCACCACGATTGCTCCCCGATACATGTACATCACCGAGGCATGCCGTCATGGCGTGTGCCGCTGCGTGTGGCTCCGCGCCATCGTTGAAGAGATGATATGTATCGCACGTCAGATAGACGGGCAATCCTGTGTCCGCAATGAATTGAATACCTTCGCTATAGTTATCAAGCGGACATCCCTTCTCAAACTCAAGCGCGATCTTCATTCCGTTTTCACGGCAGGGATCTATCATCTGAGAGAGGTTATCGGCAAGTGCGTCCAGAGACGCTTCTCGCGAAACACCCTCCGATGGGTTCACCCACACACC
>JAPPDN010000615.1 GCA_028824575.1 Candidatus Poribacteria bacterium
AATTCAGTTTACCCGAGGGTGCGAAAGCACGTCTGGGCAAAGGGAGTGTAGGAGAGGTAACATATTCTCCGGACGGTTTGTTACTCGCGGTAGGAAGTCGGGCAGGTATTTGGCTGTATGATACCAAAACATACGAAGAAGTTACATTTTTCACTGGGGATATGGACTGGGTTTATAGTGTAGCCTTCAGCCCAGATGGACAGACGCTTGCCAGTGCGGGTCTGAACGAGGATCGCGGGGTGGTAAGTTTCTGGAACATTGCGACGGGCAGGGTCACAATGACACGCACTGATTACCTCCGTGGTGTCAGTAGTGTAGCGTTTGGTCCCGATGGTTCGCTGTTTGCCAGTGGGGATTATGAGGGGAGAGTTCGTTTGTGGGACCTTAAAAAGAGTGGTAACATCAAAGCAACAGTCACCGGACATATCGGCGGTGTCAGTACTGTATCGCTCAGTCCAGATGGCAAGACGCTTGCCAGTGGAAGTCTGAACCGGAGATATGGGGTGTTGCGTTTGCGGGACGTTGCGACGCGTTCAACGAAAGCGACAGTTACCGGACATATCGGCGGTGTCATTAGTGTAGCCTTCAGCCCAGACAGTTCGACACTTGCCAGTGCGGGTGGGTGGTTGGACGATACGGTTCGTTTGTGGGACGTTGCAACGGGCGCGGCGAAAGCGACACTCACCGGGCATATCGGCGGTGTCAATAGTGTAGCCTTCAGTCCGGATGGCAAGACGCTCGCCAGTGGTGGCGGAGATATAGACCAGACAATTCGTTTGTGGGATGTCGAGACGGGTATCGTAAAAGCCACGCTCATCGGGCATACAGGGGGCGTTAATAGTATAGCCTTCAGCCCAGACGGTTCGACACTTGCCAGTGCGGGTGGGTGGTTGGACGATACGGTTCATTTGTGGGACGTTGCGACAGGTGCGTTGAAAGCGACACTCACTGGGCATACAGAGGAAGTCAGTTGTTTATCGTTCAGTCCGAATGGTTCGACGCTCGCCAGTGGGAGTCGGGACCAGATAATTCGTTTGTGGGACGTTGCGACAGGTAGGTTCAAAGCGAGGCTTACTGGGCATACGAGTTGGATCAGTAGTGTAGCCTTCAGCCCAGATGGCCAGACGCTTGCCAGTGGGAGTGGGGACAGAACAATTCGTGTCTGGGACGTTGCGACAGGTGCGCTAAAAGCGACACTCACTGGACATACGGGCGGTGTCAATAGTGTAGCCTTCAGCCCAGATGGACAGACGCTCGCCAGCGGGAGTCGGGACCAGACGTTGCGTTTGTGGAACATCGGGACGTGGGCAGTCAAAGCCACGCTTACTGGGCATACAGGCGATGTCAATAGTGTAGCCTTCAGCCCAGATGGTTCAATGCTTGCCAGTGGGGGTAACGACAGAAGAGTTCGCGTGTGGGACGTTGCGACGGGTGCGATCAAAGCCACATGGCGGAAGCATGGAAACGATGTCAGCAGCGTAGCGTTCAGTTCGGATAGTTCAATGCTTGCCAGTGGGAGTCGGGATCAGACAGTGCTACTGTGGGACATTCGGACTGGTGCGTTGAAAACGACACTCACTGGGCATACGGGTCGGGTCAATAGTGTAGCGTTCAGTCCGAATGGTTTGACGCTTGCCAGTGGGAGTCGGGATCAGACAGTGCTGCTGTGGAATTGAACGCATTCGTCGGATATGCCACCGCTAATCTGGTTCGGACCGGGCAGCCATTTCTCCGAGTGTCCTCCAAATGGGGTAACCGATATGATTGAGGTTTTTAGGATTTTTTCCATCATATTTTTCTTATCAAACTCATGTTAGATTAATAACCTTATAACTAAAGGAGCTAACAATGAAAACGCGTTTAATGTCTATTGGTATAAAGTCAGTATGTTTCCTATTGATCAGTGTTTCGATCCTATTGATGGGTTGCGAGCGGGTTCAGCAACAGGCGGGCGTTCTTCCAACGGCACCCGCAGAACAAGCACACGCCGTGATTGGTTCATTGAACGACAGTGGCGTAACCGGAATGGCAGTTTTCACACAAAACGGCGACCAAATCACGTTCACGGCTGAAATCCAAGGCGCGTCCCCCGGTCTGCACGCTATTCATATCCACGCATACGGTGATTGCAGCGCGCCCGACGGGACATCCGCTGGCGGCCACTGGAATCCCACTGATGTTGCACACGGGAAGTGGGGAGAAGGTGAGTTTCATCTTGGGGATATCGGCAACATCACTGTCGGCGAAGATGGAACCGGTCGTATTACATTGACGACAGATCTCTGGGAAATCGGCACCGGTTCTGACGTAGATGTCGTCGGCAAAGGTATCATTGTCCATGCTGATGCGGACGATTTCGTCTCGCAACCTTCGGGGGCTGCGGGCGCGCGTATCGCGTGCGGTGTCATCGTATTAACGGAATAGGACTTACGCAAAATTCCTTCCTTTCCTCACAGCATCGGAAGATTAGAAGGATGGAAGCGTGGAAGGCGGATTTCCATCCTTCCTCTCCTTTCATCCTTTCAACCCAATATTTGCTTTGAAGGAGTACTGAAAATGTCAAAAGCCCTCTCACTTGTGGCACATAACGACTTAGAGAGCCAAGTCGAAGCCTTGGAAAGAGACGGTTATGTCTACTTCCCCAGCGTGCTTAATACTGAGGAAGTCGCCGAATTGCGAGCCACTATGGATCGATTAGAGACGATCCCAGAGTGTTTGGATCGGCATCAAACGCCTCAAAATGGCGACGGATTCCTCAATAAAATCATTAACAACTCGTTTAATCGCGATCCTCTATATCTCCAATTCCTTGATAAATCACCGATTATTGAAGTTGCTGAAGCGACGCACGGTGAGGATTGTCATTGCATCGGTATGCAATCATGGATAACAGGACCCGGCCGTCCAGATCAGGGGTTACACACGGATTGGCTGCCCATCAGTCTACCAGCAGATGTGCGTTCTGATCCACGCGTTAAAGTCCCGATTTTCATTACCACCGCGCATTACTATCTCAATGATATGTACGAGGAATTGGGTCCGACGAAGTTTGTGCCGGGCAGCCATTTCTCAGGATGCTCTCCAAACGGCGCAACTGAGTGGAACAACCGGACAGAAGAGAGTATCTTATGCAATGCGGGGGATGTGGTGCTTTTCCGCAGCGAAGTCTGGCATCGTGGCTCTGCCAACACGAGTGACGAGACGCGTTACCTCTTACAGGTCCACTATGCCAATCGGATGATTACACAGAAATACCCGCCTTATTTGAACAAATTTCAGTTTGATCAATCAATCCTCGCGCAAACGAACCCTCAACAGAGACGGCTCCTCGGCGATCATCGACCCAGCAATTATGATTGAGAAGCACCTAAGACACCATGGACATACAACGGACGAGCGATCAGATTGAATTTTACCGTGAAAATGGATTCCTAATTATTGACGATTTCCTGCAAGGTACCGAGTTGTCGTTGTGGCAGGATGCTGTTGATGAGGCCATCACACAACATGTAGGGCGTGACGATGCTTATCACAATCAAAGCGGAGGAAACAGTTACTACGAGAACGTCTTCATTCAATGCGTCAATTTGTGGAAGACGAGTGAGAAGATTAAACAGTTGATTCTTAATCCTGAGTTAGGTAAACTGGCAACAGATCTCGCTGGCACTTCGGGTGTGCGATTATATCACGACCACGCCATGGTTAAGCAACCGTGGGCAAATCCGACGAACTTCCATGTTGATAATCCATACGACCCCTTCTACTCACATCAGGCAATCATGTTCTGGGTAGCACTCGACGATACAACGGTTCAGAACGGGTGTTTGTATTTTCTCCCCGGCACACATAAGACGAGCGGTTTTGAGGTTGGCGGGAGTCTCGGACAGGTTGGCATCGGTGAACTGTTCCGCGAATATCCACAATGGGCAGAGATTGAACCCTACGCCGCTGAGATGAAAGCGGGAGCCGGCGTATTCATCAGCGGGATGGTCGCGCATGCAGCAGGACCGAATATGACGACGCGCCCCCGGCGTGCGTTTGCGATGCTCTTTATGCCGGAGGATGCCACATTCAACGGAAAGAAAAGCGCGTTGCCCGATGAAGTGGTCGCGAAATTGAAGACCGGTGACGTGTTGGCGGACGATGCGCATCTGCCATTGGTTTTCTCATATCGAAACGGTAGCACACTATCAAATCAGTCTTAAAGCGAAAACTAAATATCAGGAGTTTTCTCATGTTGAGCGCAAATGTAAATGGGAAAATTATCGTGTTGACTCTATCAATGCTATTATTTCTTACCGCTTGTGGTAGCGATATCGATGTCGATTATCTTGGGGACTCCTATCCACCTACTTCTCATGTGGATGTTTACTTTTCAGAAGATGGTATAACCGAAGGCTATCTGGTGATAGGACATGATACTGCAGATGGAGGGGACACAGAGGCGTTACAAGAAACGTTAATAGAGAAGGCACGCGAGAGTGGTGCTGATGGAATCATATTTGAAGGGTTCGATCGGGTAGAGACCGGAGAACAAACCATAGTCAATGATATAGGGGACACAAGTATCGTCAACACGAAAACCAAAAGCGTATTACAGGTCAAAGCGATTTTTATCAAATACAACAAAAATCTATAAGACGTTGGGGGCGACAGATGGCGTGCTTGCAGAATGCACGTCAATCTAAGAGGCGTCATAATTTTTCTAACTTGTGGGTCAAGATTTTCAAAACAGATCCGAAATGCCGCACACGAAACCCTCCCTATCCCCATCAAAACCGTCCTCATTCGTAGAGGCGAGGCACCCTCGCACTTACTGGCGATCTATAGCAATTGGACTGATTCTCATCCCGATCAATTGTTATTGGATTACCTATATTGAACTCGTCCAATATTCCGCGCAGCCCACCATCGTCTCGCTGATTTTCACTGTTGTTTTCAATGTACTTGTATTGATAGGATTCAACCGAATACTCAAGCGATTCCTGCCTCAGATGGCTCTATCTCAAGGTGAACTCTTGGTCATTTACGTCATGCTATCCGTTGCCTCAGCCACTGCAGGACACAGCATGATGGAGATTTTGGTTTCCACATTGGGGCACGCGTTCTGGTTCGCAACGCCAGAAAACGATTGGAAGGACCTGTTTTGGCGGTATATTCCGAGATGGCTTGCCGTGGCGGACAAGGACGTTCTTTCGGGCTATTACGAGGGAGATTCTACGCTCTACACAAAACAGCATCTGTTGGGCTGGCTAACGCCTGTGATGAATTGGTTTGGCTTTCTCTTTGCGATGCTTTTTGTTATGGTTTGCATCACGCTTATCGTGCGGAAACCGTGGACGGAAGATGAGAAACTGGCGTATCCGATTATCCAACTCCCAGCGCGAATGACAAGCGAGGGTTTTTTCACGAACCGGCTGATGTGGATCGCTTTCGGACTTGTAGCGGCTCTCGATATCATTAACGGTCTCCACCACGTCTTTCCCGCAATACCTTCCGTATATGAGAAAGCATACCGTTTCAGGTTCACAGAGAAACCCTTCTCCGCGATGGGGTGGCTGAGATTGGGGATTTACCCTTTCGTTTTAGGCATCGGATTTCTGATTCCGTTGGATCTGCTGTTTTCGAGCTGGTTTTTCTTTTGGGTATGGAAGGGACAACAACTCATTGGCAGCATCGCGGGCTTAGAGGGAACGGGTTATCCTTATATCAACTACCAGGGATTTGG
>JAPPDN010000529.1 GCA_028824575.1 Candidatus Poribacteria bacterium
CGCACAGGAGGTTTCTAAGAATCCCCCTGCTTTAGCGGGGGGAGTATGTCAAAGTTTTAACCATCAACTCGTGCCTTAACAAAAGTATCTGTAGACGAGTTGATGGTTAAAGTTATCGGTACGATTTGCCACGCAAACCTTTCAGCGGTCAGTAACAAAAGGTATTTGAAGTTCCATAAACCCTCTTAACTGATGACTGATAACTGAGAACTGCTTAGAAACTCGAAATCTGAATCTCCTTCGCGGTGATAAACTCAAGGAGGGCAGGCACGCCTTCCTGCGTTTTCTGAATGCCGCGCTGGATCGCTGGAATAATCTGGTCGGGTGTTTCGACGCGTTCGCCGTAACCACCGAATGCCTTTGCCATATCCGCGTAGTTGCCAGAAATGTCTGTAGATCTGAATTTTTCGGTGGAAACAGGCATAATCGGAATCTCAATCGCCATAGAGAAATTGTTGAAAAGAACGGAGAGGATCGGGATCCGTTCCCGTACAGCGGTCTCAAAATCCATGCCAGTAAAGCCGATGGCGGCATCACCCCAAACGTTAACGCAAAGATGATCGGGTCTCGCGAGTTTCGCACCCATAGCGAGCCCAAGACCATAGCCGAGCTGCGTTGTTTTGCCCCAACCGATATAGGTCAGCGGTGCAACAGACTGCCAGAAGGGGGACATTTGGTCGCGTGGACTCCCCGCATCGTGCGTAATAATCGTATTTTCGACATCAACAGTCCGCAGCAGATCCCAGATGACGCGATAGGGTGTCATCGGCACCTCATCAGAAGTGAGTTTAGAATTCCATTCTTCAAGCCACTCGGTTTTAACTGCACTAATTTCCCCAGTGACAGCTGCCGCGCGATCTTCGGACGCGCCGTTGGAACGGTCACGGACAGCTTCCACCAATCCATCCAAAATCAAACCCGCATCACCGACAAGTGCCGTTTCTACGGGGACATCCTTGTTAATGTCTGCTGGGTCTAATGTCGCATGAATCACCCGTTTTCCCTCTGGAATCCTGACACCGAAGCCGGTTCGGGTAAAACTACATCCGATACCGAAAATTAGGTCGGCTTTTTGGAGATAGTGATGCACAGGCTTCGGAATGGCACGCCCACCAGAACCGAGTGCCAATGGATGATTTTCAGGAAATGCGCTTTTACCACCTAAACTCGTTGTTACAGGGGCAGCGAGCAGCTCCGCCAATTCCTTCAAAGAATCCCAAGCTTGTGCATAATGCACACCCTGCCCCGCGTAGATCACAGGACACTCGGCATCAAGCAGTGCCTCCGCAACGGCTTCAATTGACGCGCTGTCAGGTCCATAGCGCACTCTCGGAACAGGTGTCGGATCAAAGGAATCCGAAATTTCTTCATTAAACAGATCCGACGGGAATTCAACGAGCGCAGGACGCGGTCTACCATTCCGAACTTGCGTAAAGGCGCGCCGCATCGCCTCCGGGACGGCTTCAGGCAATGTGACCTGTTCACATGACTTTGTCACGTGTCGATAGTTCAGAGCAGAATTGAAGTTCGGTTGGATCTGTGTTAAACCTCGGGAATAGCCGCCCGGCAGAACCACAATCGGGGCGGAATCACCGTACGCTTGTGCGACCCCTCCAAACGCGTTTTCGGAACCAGGTCCACTCTGCATACAGAAGACACCAATCTTCTCTCCAGAAGTCATTCGGCTCAGCGCATCCGCCATGTGAAGCCCAATTCGTTCCTGTCTGACAATAATCGGACGGATGTCCAGTTTCGCCGCCGCCTCAATGATATGATTAACGGGATACGCAAATAGGTATTCCACGCCTTCCGCTTTAAGGACTTTTGCAATTGCATCAACAACTTTCATATTTTTAACTTTCCTTTTTAGAGTCGTCAGTTTTCAGTTACAAGAGATTTTGGATAGTTCCAAAGTCTCTTTCTGAAAACTGAAAGATTTTTTTCATGCCTCGCAGTGAGAGAAAAATCGTACTAACGACTGATAACTGGGAAAAAAAGACTTATACACTGAGGTGCGTCGGTTTCCCAGCATCCATCACAAGCGGAAAACTATCGCCTTCCAACTTATCGCCATCATTAACGGTAACAAAAGGCTTCATGACGTGAGTGCCACTTTCATCGTAGAGCGTTTCACTGGTCATGTAATGCACTGCAATTGCGCGCCGTGGATTCTGACTCGTGTTGTCATGTGATCCATGCCATGTCAAGGAATGATGATAATGGACATACCCTTTCGGCACGGGACAGAACTCTGTCTTTAATTTGTTATCTTCAAAGCGATCCGGCATAGAATGGATGTCCTTGATGGAATGCAAGAATGGTATCTGGTTGCCCCAATGGTGAGAACCCGGGACCATACGCATACATCCATTACTCTCATCAACATCATCCAACGCCACCCAAGCACTTACCTGACTCGTTTTCGGGGTAAGAATAGGCCAATACGGTGAATCCTGATGCCACATGTTGACACCCCCGACTTGCGGTGGTTTGTATTGGATCTGGTCGTGCCATACACGTAACTCTGTCGCTGACATCAGCTGTCCAATCTCCTCCACAATAATCGGGTTGTAAACGAGTCGGTGGTAGGCAGGGCTCGCTTCCCAAATATTAACGACTTGCCAGACAGGACTCTCCTCTCTGCCACCGAGATTGGCGATGTGCACGGGCTGCGGGACATCGGTTCTTTCGTAGTCATCAATAACGCGCGCCAATTCAGCACGTAATTCATCTACCTGATCATCACTTAAAACACGGCTTCCGAGGAGAAAGCCCTTTTCACGAAATGTGTCAACCTGGGTTTGGTTGAGCATACTTCCCTCCAATAGAAAAGACTTATATATTCGGCTTCGTTGGCTTCCCGGCATCCATCACAAGCGGAAAATGGTGACCTGCCAATTTAGTGCCGCCATTGACGGTTACAAAACGTTTCATGATGTGATTGCCACTTTCATCATAAACAGTCTCACCCGTCATATAATGCACCGCAATCGCACGACGCGGCCCCTCACTGGTGTTGTCATGGGACCCGTGCCATGTCAAAGCGTGATGGTAATGGACATGTCCCTTCGGTACAGGGCAGAACTCCACCGCTAACTCGTTATCTTCAAAACGATCCGGCATTGTATGGATGTCTGGGATTTCTCGCAGAAATGGCATTTGACTTCCCCAATGATAGGAGCCGCGAACCATGCGCATACACCCGTTGCTCTCATCAACATCGTCCAACGCTACCCAGGCACTCACCTGACTCGTCTTCGGCATGAGAATCCCCCACAACGGCGAATCCTGATGCCAGCGATTGACACCACCGACCTTTGGCGGTTTGTATTGGATTTGGTCGTGCCAGACGCGCAACTCTGTCGCCGACATGAGCTGTCCAATCTCTTCCACTATGACCGGATTGTGAACCAGTCGGTGATAGGCTGAACTCGCTTCCCAAATATTAACGATCTGCCAGACAGGATTCTCTTCTTTACCGCCGAGGTTGGCGATACGTACCGGCTGTGGAACTTCAGGTTTCTCATAATTATCAATGACGCGTGCCAATTCTGACCGTAATTCGTCAACCTGTTGGTCACTTAGTACACGGTTTCCGAGAAGAAAGCCTTTTTCACGAAATGTGTCAACCTGTGCTTGGCTGAGCATATCCATTGCCTCCTATAGCATCTATTTTTTCGTCCATCAAAGTCTTATGGTTTCCATGCTATCATGTTTTATTTTAAGCACCAGTTACTCTATTTTTCAGTTCAACCCACTCTTCATCGGAGAGTTTTGGGGGCCACGCGATCCGTTTGCCGATGAGCGCGGAGCGATACGCCGCCATAATCAGATCAAAGCCGAGCAGCGCGGGCTCCAATCTATTCCGATGCGGTTGATTTTCGTCATCAAGCCATGTCGCAATCGCCTCTGTAAACGCCCGCTGTCCGAACTTGTCATCTTCACCGAAGTGCGTTTTCTCAACGAAGTGTTCAGCCATGCCATCAAACTGATAGCCCCATGACCCGTTTTCTCGCCACCACATCCGACCTTTCGTTCCCCAAAAATCAAGGTTGCACCGCGGATTACTACCGGGGAAATCAATACTCCCAAATGCCGTCCGTGCGGATTCAAAAAAGACGCGTGCCCCGTTCTCGAACGTATAAATCGCCATCAAGTCTTCAGGGCATTGCCGATGCGGAACGTCATAGATTTCGGCACCTTGAACGGCACCCCACACGTGCGTAATTGGAATGTCTTTAAGCGCGAAAAGCACGACATCCATCAGGTGAGTATCCATATCCGTAATGTCGCCTTCGGTGCATGCGCGAATGAAGTGTATATCCCCGAGGCTGTCGTCGGCAAAGAACTCCAGCAGCTTCTCAGCGAACGGCAGATACCGCCGTTGGTGATTGACAATAATTTTAAGTCCTGTTTTCTCATGCGCGGCGGCGAGTGCTTCTGCTTCGCTCGGTCTGAGCGCAAGTGGTTTCTCTATCACCAACGCTTTGACCCCGGCTTCAGCGGCAGGCTCTACCCAAATATGTCGCGGCACTGTCGGTTCTGTTACAGCGTGGACGATATCCGGTTTCTCTGTCTCCAACATCTCAACATAGTCTGTATACCCTGGAATGTTGAGTTCTTCCACTGCTGCTTTTAAACGTTCCTCGTCAATCTCGCAGATGGCAATTACCTTCATATTCTCAATGCCAGCATAGCATCGGGCATGGTGAACACCGCGCCTACCTCCGGCAATTGCGGTACGATATGTCGCCATAATATGCCTCCTCGTTGAAGCGTGCAACTCACAGGTTTCCGAAACGTGCCATTATATTAACACGCCCACAAATTTGTGTCAACTGTTTGATTTGGAAATGATGAGAATGAATGGAAGTTGTAGGAATTCCAAATAGGACATCTTTGGACAAAGTGAGACAGGTGCTAAGAATGGAAGAATGGAAAAATCCGTCAACTTGTGGAGGTTTCCGACGGCTTGCTTATCTTTTTAAACTCTCGTAAACGACATCATGTTTTCCGATGAAAAACCAGACAAAGCCTTCCTCGTCTTTAGATGCTACTGCTCGATAACCTCTGGTAACCCTCACGGACCAATAATCATAGCCTTCAAGTTTCTCTAATCTGAGGGAGGGATGGTTTGGATCTTCTTTAAGCCGCTCAAATTGCTTGTCTGCAAGTTTTTGAATAGCCAGCGGAAGTCTTTGATAACACTCCCAAAAACGACGTGTCGTTTTGTGGACGTATTTTGGGAGTTCAGCACTTGATCTATAGATATTTGAATCTCCCTGCCTTGACATCTTCAAGTGCTTCCTTGCGCAGATGCTCCAACTTTCCGGCTTTCACATCTTCCTCAAACTTCTTTTCCCAAGTTTCTTCTTCAGCGACGAGTGCCTCATGAAGTGCTTTTTCAAGAGTTTTCAGCAGCACTTCTTCTGTAGGTTCCTCGCACTTGACTTCTGGAACCTCTGGAAACCACCCAAGCCAGCTCGTACCGTTTTTTTGGATGTGAGCAGTATAAGTCTCCTCAAAGACCTTGTCATAAATTTCGACAGTCCCTATTTCTTTCATGGTTTTCCCCAAGTAAGTCAGATTTTTTCAGTTGAAAAACTTAAGTTAATCATATCATATCATAGATACTTCAAGAACGCAATCTTTTCTGTGGCTCACCTACCCCCATTTTTTAGAGAAGCGTTGTGTTATCAGGTATTTGATTGAAA
>JAPPDN010000004.1 GCA_028824575.1 Candidatus Poribacteria bacterium
GGAGATGATGGATGGGTGAAACAAGCTCGGAGAGCGCCGGCGCCGCGCTAACACAGTACAGGTACCTTCTGAATACAGAGAAATTGGTGGAGAAACGCGCGCTTAAAGGGAATCGCTTTGTCAACTTGTCGCTTGGTTTGAGTTGTGTAATTTTCCTTATCGTGGGACTTTCGAGCGCGTCTATGCTACTTGTCTCTTTGAACGTGTTCACCTACGCGCTGATCAGCATCACTATGTCTATGGCGATGATAGGCATCTGGACGATCCCATACTTTGATATTCTTATTGCGCCTACACATTACCCTATTGTGGCACACGCTCCCGTTTCATCGCGCACCTATTTTCTTGTCAAACTGACGCAGGTCCTCACTTACACTGTGTTATTGTTAGCCAGTTTCAATCTGCCGCCTGCGATTGCTGGTATCTGGATTCATGCCCGAGAGTCTTCTCAGCTCCTATACCTTTTTCCGATCGTCTATCTGTTTATCGCTTTCATGTCAGGCTTCTTTACAATTGGCGTGATGACAGTCTTCGCAGGGTATTTGACGAAACTCTATACGAAGAAGAGTCTCCGAAATATCGCGCAATACGCACAGTTTATATTTCCAGGTCTTTTCCCTATGGTATGGATTCTCCTCCCTCGTTTGCCTTCCTCATTATCAGATGGCGGAATAGATAAATTAAACGCATTGGTGAAATGGTTCTATGCCCTTCCGAACGGTTGGTTCGCCGGAGCTGTATCGCTGGGGGTAGGAGAAATCGAACGCCATTTCTTGATTTTAACAGGACTGGCAATCCTTTCAACACTCATTTTGGTATTTGTCCCACTTCGGAGTATCGCGAGAAGTTATTCAGAGTACCTCTCTTACTTGTTGGAATCTGGCAATCAACAGAAATCCGAGTTACGGGTGAAAATACCGCTGTTCGCGAAACTGTTCCGAAACCCTGCTATGCGCGCAGCGTTTTGCCTCGGTGCTGCGTATATGTGGCGCGATAAGCACATATTGCGACAACTTTTCGGTTCGTTCGGTGCCATCATTATACTCGTGATTCTATTTATGCAAGACGAACCATTTTCTCTCAAGTGGATTCAAGACGCTTACGCCATCGGATTAAGTCCAGGCTTTTCTATGATGTTTTACTTTGTCGGGACAAGTTTTATAGGGACTTTCATTTTACCGGTTAGATACTCAGGACATTGGAAAGCATCGTGGATGTTAACGCTCGCACCGCTTGCAACAACGCGAGACTTATGGCGCGGTGTGCAGGCGACGACCCTTCTCTACATTGTTGCGCCGTGTACGCTCCTTATGTTTTGCATTGCTACCTTTATTTGGGGCGTTTCAGGAATCTTTTACGTCCTGCCGGGGTTCACTATTTTACTCTATTACGTCATTTTTTACCCAAAACCCGTATCTAACTTGCCACTCGCCGAAGAATTCGTCCAAAAACGGATGGCTGCTGGCGCGTGGATCCCTTTTGTATGTAGCGCGCTTGTTGTTATAGCCTTTGTAGGCATCCAATATCTAACTTACCTGATTAATATATGGGTTTATTACGGTTTTTATTGCATCACGGTTGTGAGCGGTCTTATCGGTTTTGTCCATTTTCTTAAAAAGAAATGAGAGAAAGTAGTCGTAGATGTTTGAGAAAATCGTAGGGAGACTCGGTGCCTCCCCAACCCAATACAGGTATCTCCTACAAACAGAAAAATTAGTGCAAAAGCGGGCACTTAAAGGGAAACGCGCTGTCAACCTGTCGCTGGGTTTGAACTGTCTATTCTGTTTTGTTATAAGTGTGCCGATTGCGTTTATGGTAATCCTCCGGGTGGATGTGTTCACTTACGCACTTATCGGCATAACCATGTCTATGGTGGTCGTAGGACTCTGGACAATCCCATATTTTGATGTGCTTCTCAGTCCTACACACTATCCGGTTGTGGCACACACCCCAATTTCATCACGAACCTATTTTCTCGTGAAACTGACACCGATCCTCTCTTACACTGTTCTGTTGTTGGTGAGTTCAAATCTGATACCTGCTATCGGTGGTATTTGGCTCCGTGGAGAGCGGGCTTCCAGTCTTCAATTCCTTTTTCCCGTGGTTTACCTATCCTTTGCCTTTATGTCCGGCTTTTTCACCATCGGTGTAATGACGATGTTCGCAGGGTATTTGACGAAATTCTACACGAAAAAAGGACTCCGAAACATAGCACAATACGCGCAATTTATATTCCCCGCGCTTTTCCCAACAATGTGGATTCTTTTCGCTCACTTATCACCTCGCATGTTACCAGAAGATTTCACAGCGGAAAACTTGAACTCGGCTCTGAAATGGTTCTACGCACTCCCAAATGGTTGGTTCGCCGGGGCAGTCTCACTCGCACTCGGAAAAATAGAACCGCATTTTCTGATTTTAGCGGGGTTGGCTGTTACTTCAACGCTCATTTTGGTGTTGGTCCCACTTCGGAATATCGCCAGAGGTTATTCAGAATACCTCTCCTATCTGTTGGGATCTGAGAGTCGACAAAAGTCTGAGGTACAGGTGAAAACGCCCCGATTTGCGAGAATGTTCCGAAACCACGCTATCCGTGCCGGACTTTGCCTCAGCACCGCATATCTATGTCGGGATAAGAGAATATTGCAACAGTTTTTCATTTCGCTTGGGAGTATGTTTGTCATAATCGTTATATCCACGCAGGATAATCTATTTTTTTTTAAATGGAAATGGATTCAAGCCTCCCACGCCATCGGACTAAGCCCAGGTTTTTCTATTATGTTCTGTTTTGTCGGTATGGCATTTGTCGATAGTTTCATCGTACCGGTCAGATATTCAGAGCATTGGAAAGCGGCGTGGATGTTAAAACTTGCACCCTTCACAGCATCAAGTAACCTGTGGCGAGGCGTACAAGCGACCGCTCTTTTTTACCTTGTTGCTCCGTGTACGCTCTTGATGCTTTGCATTGCTATCGTTCTTTGGGGGATTTTAGGCATATTTTACGTCTTGCCGGGGTTCGTCATTTTACTCAATTACGTCATCTTTTATCCAAAACCACGATCTGGTTTGCCACTCGCCGAAGAATTCGTCCAAAAACGGACAGCCGCTGTCTGGATCCCTTTCTTTTGTAACCTGCTTGCTATTGGTGTTTTCGTAGGCATCCAATTTCTAACTTATCTGGTCAATGTAAGACTCTATGTCGTCACATATTGCATCATGGTTGTAGCGGGGATTATCAGTTTTGTCTACTTTTGGACGAGAAGATGGTAGGAAGATAAAAAATAACTTGACATAACCTAACAAAAATTGGTATAATTTAATATAGTAATAATTATCATACTTAAAAATGGAAGGGGCAGATGAATAACCGTGGACATAAATTCGGAGGAAACTGGACAGAAGAAAAATTGGAATGTGTAAGCAAATATCTGCACTCCTACACACAGATTATGAAGGAAAGGGAGTATCATTTCACGTACATAGATGCTTTTGCTGGAACTGGGTACCGTGAACTGAAAAACAGCGAGGACATAGAAATACCGAGTTTTCTGGCTGGTTCCGCACGGAAAGCCCTAGAAGTGAGGCATCCATTCAAAGAGTACATTTTCATTGAAGAGGAGAAAAATAGTTATACCGAATTAAAGAATCTCACCAACGAGTTTCCAAACCATAATATTGGATGTATAAATGCAAATGCGAATCAGTACTTGACAGATTTATGTCGAGAAAGGGATTGGAGAACCAATAGAGCACTGGTATTCCTCGATCCCTATGGAATGCAAGTAGAGTGGCAAACGATAGAATCAATTGCAAAAACACAAGCTATTGATTTATGGATACTTTTCCTAATTGGTATGGGAGTAAGTCGATTACTGAGAAATGATGGAAAAATACCACTGACCGAACGCCAGACACTAGACGAGTTCTTCGGCAGAGATGATTGGTTTGACGAATTTTACCAATTGGCTAGACAGAGATCATTATTCAACGAAGAGGATGAATTGGAAAAAAGAGACAATATCTTAGCAGAAATTGAGCAATACTTTCTGAAGTGCCTAGACAGTGTATTTGCAATGGTGGCTAAGAATCCACTCCCCCTTCGTAATTCTAAAAATTCTCTAATGTATCTTCTTTGCTTTGCCGCTGGAAATCCAAATGCTCCAAAAGCACTCAAAATTGCAGAGGAGATTCTAGAGAAAATGCGAAATCCATCACAACCAACACTTCCTATATAAGGGAGGTAACCTATGGCATCCCAATCCTCAAAAATCGAGTGGACAGAATCTACATGGAATCCAGTACGCGGTTGCACCCGTGTTTCAGAGGGTTGTCGGTTCTGTTATGCAGAACGAATAGCAGCACGGTTTTCAGGTAAAGGCATGGCTTACGAAGGTCTGGCTAAGAATACCAAAGCAGGACCGCGGTGGACGCAAAAAGTCATTCTCGTTCCAGAGCTGCTCAATGCACCACTCAAATGGAAAAAGCCTCGCCGAATCTTCGTCAATTCCATGAGTGACCTCTTTCATGAAAAAGTTGAATTGTCCGATATCCAGAAAGTTTTTGCAGTGATGGAAAAAGCAGATAAACATCAATTCCAAATTCTGACAAAACGAGCAAAGCGACTATTGAAGTTCAATTCCACATTGCCCTGGCCCCCCAACGTTTGGATGGGTGTCAGTGTTGAAGATGAAAACGTGATAGATCGAATCGAAGCACTCCGCCAAACCGATGCCCATATCAAATTTCTATCACTTGAACCGTTGCTCGGAGCACTTCCAAATTTAGAACTGGAGGGAATAGATTGGGTTATCGTAGGTGGTGAATCTGGTCCCGGTGCGCGCGAAATGAAGAAAGAATGGGTTATTGACATCCGTGAACAGTGTGCAGATGCTGACGTTGCATTTTTCTTCAAGCAATGGGGAGGCAAACGGAAATCGAAAACAGGACGGAAGTTGGACGGAGAGGTTTATAACAAGATGCCGGTCTGAGCTTCCGTCAAATCCGGCATCTTGCGGCGTTAGCCTTAAACTTAAATCCTCGGTAAATCATCAGCGAGCAAAGCTTCAGAAACAGATTTTTTTGTTGATTCTTGTTCAAGACGTTCAACATGAAAGTAACGGAACCAATCTTTAAAATCTTCGGCAGCGAAATTGCCGTCATAGCGTTCCTTGAACTTATCATGAAAGTCCTCCATATAGAGGCGCAAATAGCCACTCGTGCGCTCAAGGGCTTTCCAATCAAAGATATTTGAAGGAATATCAATAACCCCTCCCTCAAGCATATTGCGCCGCATTTCCAAGTAATAAGAGTAGCGTGTGCCGACTATAAAATCAACGAGTCTGTCAAAGACTTTTGAGGGAATCTCGGCGAGACGACCCTTGAAAAACTTATGCCGAACGCCCATCTCCTTTTCCAAATCTCTATTGAGCATAAAGCCGATAATAACATCAAAAATTTTTTCTAACATGTCATTCGTCCTTTATCAGATAACAAAATATAAATATAACACCCGACTCGAGCTGCGTTCGCGTCTATTTGCATAGCAGTGAAAATCAATTATACCATTAATCCACAAACACGTCAATTGAAAAAATAGCGGTAAACTAAGGTCATTCAATTGTCCGTTTTTGGTGTTGTCCTTTGCGCAGGTGTTAATGCTTTATATATGTTATGTTTTTTAAAAAACCGCAGAAATTTTCGCAGCATTTCGCA
>JAPPDN010000201.1 GCA_028824575.1 Candidatus Poribacteria bacterium
CGTCAACTTGTGTCCTGATGATTTCGTCGTGCTCTCTGGGGATGATGTCAACACGCTGCCGATCCTTGCCGTAGGCGGCAAAGGCGTTATCTCAGTTGTGGCGAATATCGCACCCGCAGATGTAGCGGAAATGTGTAACGCCTTCCATGCAGGCAATCTTGAACTCGCACGTAAACTCCACTATAAAGCACTGCCATTGGCAGTTGACCTCTTTATTGAGACGAACCCGATTCCTGCAAAGACCGCACTCCAACTCATGGGCAAACTCAACGGGAAATTGCGGTTACCCCTCGCACCAATGGTCCCCGCAAATCTCGAAGCCTTGCGCTCGACACTCTCGGAAACCGGATTGATTTAGCGAAAAAAGTGGAGGGTGTGATATTCCAATCGCACCTTCTTTCTTAATTGGAGAGCATCTAAATGTCTGATGACTTCATGGAGCAAGACCAAAATCGTGCGAATTCTGATTTGCGTCGTCAGTTCCGCTCTTTTGATAGTCTTGTAAAGAAGCCGAAAAAACCGTGGTCTCCAACTACCTTAAAGTGGTTTTCACTCTACAGCATTGGAATTTTGGCAAACATTTGGGCTTTAATTTTTAATTGGACCAAACTGGAGTCGTGGATCGGATTCGCCGTGATGTCAGGAGTGACAGCGATTATTGTTGTGCCTATTCTACTTGTAGAGAATATTCGTCTAATTGGTGAGCCTCACAACGGACAATCCCGAATCAACGCCTATATTAATGGCCTCATATTCATTGGGCTTGCCGTTGTTAGCACATCGGTAGGCTGGTACACAGGAACATTGGCAAGGAAGTTCATAGAGATTGTTACGTCCAGTTCCATGTCGCCATGAAAATATCTCTTACACTGCGATTCATTACAGAGTCGAACCGCGTAATTCGGAAGAGACCAAAATGATCGATAATCCTATGAGCCAAACTCAGGATCAGATCAATTCTGACCCACAGCAGCCGTTTAACGCTGCTGATAACGTCGTAAAGGAACGGCAAAAACCGCGGAGTCTCCCCACTTTAGAGCGTGCTTTACTCTTTGTTGTCGGGTTCTTCGCATATTTTTTGGCGTTTCGCTTTGGTAAAGGTATAATGGAATGGCAGTTCGGGTTGACGATAATCCTATCTGCAGTGCTGGCTATTACCGTTCCTGCGCTGTATGTGGAAAATAAACGTTTAACCAACCAACTCAGCGATGGACACTTCTGTATTCTCTGTTACGTCGGGAGCATCGGGTTAGCTGGACTGGCTATGCTTCCCGTATTCTTCGCTTGGATCGGCGGAATAATAACATACAAATTGATAACACCTTTAGTACTATTCGTAATTCTTTTTCCTTCGATCCTATATCTGGAAAACGATCGTGTCAGCAGCCGACTCAGTGAAGAAGTTACTGAACCGCGTAACCTCATACATGCCCTCATCTTTATTCTACTCGCTCTTATAGTAGGAAGCATGGGGTGGATTGTAGGAACGGGGATGCGCACGGTTATAGAAATAGCAGTGCCAAAATTGACACTGCTATAAAATATCTCTTACTGCGATTCTGCTAAAAATCCTGCTGGTAGCAATCGATGCACTGTATCAATCACCAACTGCTCAACACCGGGGGCGAACCGTGTCGGCGGCCCGAAATAGAGCATCGCATCGCCACCCTCATAACCCCCTTCCGCTAACACCCGCTCCGACGGAATATAACCCGGAAAAGCGTTTGCGTATGCGCCTACCCACAACCGTTCCACATCTAATTCTTTCTTCAAACGCAGCGAATAATCAACAACCACTTCACTCGCAAGAAAAACAATAGCGAGTTCATCACCAAACCTCCACGCCTGTACCGGATAGGAGAGTTCCGTTTGCGGAGGTTGTCCCTGCTGCAGGCGTTCAAGATGTTTTTGGGCATGATAAGCTCTGGAACCACCTTCGGCAACGCGTGCCTTCCACTCCTCAAGCGTCGGTAGTGTATCAAAGGGTAGATTTACGCGTTCAAACACACCCGTTGGGACATTCAGAAGCGGTTTCGTATCGTTTACCAACAGACGCTGGACCTCCTGCGATAGTGCTTCACCGTGCGCTTTCGCATAAGCGAGGCGGGTATTGAAAACCTCTTCTTGTCCATCAGGCATCGGCATCATCCGGGATTCTGGATTCGCATCGGCACCACATCCGATCGTAATTAGAGCCGTTACACCGGGAAGCACCTTTTGGATATTCTCTTGTGCAAATCCAGCCCAATCGCCACAGATATGGTTATCTGTACCTGCCAACGTTGTGCAATGGCAGGCGTAACTTGCCCACACGGCGCGCAAATGCCCATCTAAATCCCTAACTTGTAGGCACGGCAACGAGTGATCTACGGGACCGCCTTCTGTCCTCCGATTCTTCGCGAAACCGAGTTCACCGATGCTCCATGTCAATTTTGCGGGTTCGCGATTCGCGAGTGCTTCCAGTGCGACGGCTTCCATCCAATCCTTAAATTGACGGGTGTATCGGTCTATCGTTTCCTGTTGGTCGGGTGGTATATCTGTGCTAAACAGGAACGGCGCAGCGTTTGTGAGACACGGCGCACTATGTGTATGCGTAAAACACGCCGCAAAATGTGCACGCGAAATGCCTGTCTTTTCTTTCACTCGACGCGATACTTCTTCTGTCAACTCGTCTGGTAAACCACAATTTTCAACTGTCACGAGGACAACAGGGTCATCCGAATCACTGCCAATCGCGAGTGCCTTTGCCCATATCCGTTGGATGATACCGTCGGATTCCGTGCGGCGGCTCCCGTAGCCACTGAGCCGTATCGGATAATCGGGTGTAATATCCACTTCTGCAACGCCAACTTCTATAACACCATTGTTATTTGCCATGTGAGTTCCTCCTTGCGTTTAGAATCGTCCGGTAAATATGAACAGATGTCTGTCTGAATCGTAAAGGTATCAACATCCCATGCTATTGTGCATCTACACTCATTACCTCAGCGAAAACATCCTCCAACGAATGACTCACCTCACGTAACTGCCGGAGCTGTACACCGGTATCGTAAGCGAGTTTGAAAAAGAACTTTGTGCCTGTCTCTTCCTGACTTTCGGACGTAACCCGTAAGTGATTGCCAGGACGTACTTCAACTTGATAATTCTGACGTTCCAAAGCAGCGATATAAGTCTCGCTGTCACCTACAATCCGCAGATCAAAGGCTTGTCCCTTGTCTTTTTTCAGGGACTCTATCTGCCCTTGGATAACAACACTCCCGTGCGAAAGTGCGATGATCTCATGGCACGCAGATTCTACATCGGGCAGAAGGTGCGAAGATAAAATCACATTGATGCCTTTATCAGATGAGATGTCCTTAACAAGTTCAAGCATCTCCTCCCTACCACTGGTATCCATTCCGTTGGTCGGTTCATCAAGGAGGAGCAACTTTGGATCGTGTATCAGTGCCTGTGCTAATTTCACCCGCTGTTTCATGCCCGCCGAGTAGCCATCTATGGTTCGGTAACGCTCTTCATCTAAACCGACGTAATAGAGCACCTCGTGTGCACGTTGCATCGCATCGCGCCTCGGCATCCCGCACAACTCTCCCGCGTAAGCGACGAGTTGGACAGCGTTCATACCGAGTATCAAACACTCGTCTTCTGGCATGTACCCGACCTGTCTGCGGATGCCTAACGGATCTTTCTGCACGTCCAACCCAAACACGGCTGCTGTGCCTTGATTCGGTTGGACAAAGCCGAGCAGGGTCTTTAGTAATGTGCTTTTCCCGGCACCGTTTGGTCCGAGCAGACCGACAGCACCGCCTTGCACCTCCAGCGAGAGGTTATCTAACGCAGCCGTCGTACCAAAAAAGAGCGAGACATTTTTAATTTCAATGAGCATTTTTAATTATGGGCCTTGCTCTGGTCTTTCCGTTGTCAAGACCAGCGGATATTGATCAGATTTGTTCGTCTTTAAGGTCGTGTTTATCTCCTTGTAGGAGCAAATGTTTTTGCTTCGGCTTTTCCCCCATGCTCGCGACCTTTATACCCTTCAATTTTGACGTGACAAAGCATTAGATATACTTTTTCGGTACACGTGCCCCAATCTGCGTCAGGATTTCATAAGAGATCGTTCCGGCGCGATGTGCAACTTCATCAACCGTAATTTCCGCGTTCCTTTGCTTGCCGATCAGCACAACCGCATCACCGACAGATACGTTATCTGTCGATTCTAAACGTACCACGCTCACGTCCATGCAAACTCTTCCGATAATCGGGCGGCGCGCGCCACCTATTAACACCTCACCGACACCAGAAAGTGCACGCGGGTAACCGTCGCCGTAACCTACTTGTACCATCGCCACACGGGTCTGACGTGGTGCTTTATATGTTAACCCATAACTAACGCCTTCGCCTTCTGCAATAGAACCGATCCAGCCAATCCGGGTCTTCCATGTGAGAGCAGGTTCTAACTTAATAGGTCTTTCGGATGCAGGGTAAACACCATAGAGACTCAAGCCGGGACGGACAGCGTCGAAATGTGCTTCTGGTATTGTGAGTGCAGCCGCGCTGTTCGCTGCGTGGACCAACTCGCTGTCATTGCCAATTTCTTTAAGCACAGACGAAAACCGGTCGAGTTGAATAAAAACAAAACGCTTATCTGTCTCGTCCGCAGTGGCAAGATGTGTAAAGAACCCTTCAACATCAAGTCGGGGCAGTGTCTTCAACCTATTCAAGAATTGCACCGCTTCCGCCCAATAAACGCCACTCCGGTTCATACCTGTATTGATATTGACATGGACACGGACAATTTTTGAGGCGACATCGTTTAATCTATCCGCGAATCCCCAATCGCCGATTGTCGGTGTCAATCCGTGCGCAACGATTTGCACCGCCTGTTCCGAGAGAGAGCTGAAAAGGACAAGAATCGGTTCACGGATACCCGCCTGACGTAACGCTACACCTTCCGCAATCGTCGCAACAGCAAACATGTCAACGACTGGACACAACGTCTCTGTGACAGGTACTACGCCGTGTCCGTAGGCATCCGCTTTCACGACAGCGATTAAGCGTTTTCCGGTATATGCTTTGATTGCCTCAGCGTTTCGTCGGATTGCCCCGAGATCAATTTCAGTGTATGTTCGGAAATAACCCATATCGTCTTACCTTGCAGCGTCAACGAGAAAATTATAGCACAACCTACGCAAATTTGCTAACGCTTTCGCACGCCGACTGTCAAATTTCCTGCTTTTGGGAGGCAGTGGTGCCACCTTGAAACCACAGAAACAGCAGGATAAACACGATCGAATTCGCCAATAACATCGTTGAGATGGCGTTAATCTTTGGTGTGATCCCAAACTTCAGCAATGAATAGATATGGACGGACAACGTCGTATAGCCAACGCCTGCGGTAAAGAAAGTAATGACAAAATCGTCTATAGAGAGCGTGAACGCAAGCAACGCACCGCCGATAATACCGGGAGCGATAAGCGGAAACGTTATCCGCCAAAACGTTTGCCACTCGTTGGCACCAAGGTCACGGGCTGCCTCATCTAAGGTGTTATCGTAACCTTGTAAACGTGCCCGTACCACAATTGTGACATACGCGATATTGAAAACACAGTGGGCAATAATCACAGAGATTAAACCGATCGGGATAGAGACTTGGACATAGAAGATTAATAACGCAATTGCCAATACGATGTCTGGGATGATAATCG
>JAPPDN010000367.1 GCA_028824575.1 Candidatus Poribacteria bacterium
GGTGATGACAGAAGATTCGCTCGCCTATCCAGATACTGTCGTCGGTACGGATTCGCATACCACAATGATTAACGGCTTGGGTATCGTCGGGTGGGGTGTCGGCGGTATTGAAGCAGAAGCGGCGATGTTAGGTCAACCTGTTTATATCTTGACACCAGAAGTACTCGGTGTCCATCTCAAAGGCGAACTGCAAGAGGGTGTTACCGCAACAGACCTCGTGTTGACTGTAACGCAACATCTCAGAGCCGCTGCAGTTGTCGGCAAATTCGTTGAGTTCTTTGGCGAAGGCGTAGAAGCACTCTCGCTACCTGACCGTGCGACGATCTCCAATATGTGTCCTGAATACGGCGCGACGATCGGATTCTTCCCACCCGATGCCGAGACAATGCGATACCTGCGTCTCACAGGACGGGATGAAACACACGTTGACACGGTAGAGGCGTATCTTAAGGCGCAAGGGATATTTGGTATCCCGCGTCTTGGAGAAGTCGAGTATTCCGATGTGTTTGAAGTTGATCTGAGCGACATCGAACCGAGTATCGCTGGACCGAAGCGCCCGCAAGACCGCATCGCGTTGTCGGATGTCAAACAGACTTTCAATGAACTCCTCACACGTCCTGTAGCGGACGATGGGTTTGGCGTGACAGAAAACACAGGTGGTAGCAACGGTATAACCCATGGTTCCGTTGTTATTTCCGCGATTACAAGTTGCACGAACACGAGTAACCCTTCCGTGATGATTGGTGCCGGATTGCTCGCCAAGAAAGCGGTTGAAAAAGGGCTGCGTGTTCCCGATTACGTCAAAACAAGTTTAGCCCCCGGTTCCCGCGTCGTAACGGAATACCTACAAAATACAGGGTTGTTGTCCTATCTTGAAGAACTCGGTTATAACGTCGTAGGCTACGGATGCACAACCTGCATCGGTAACAGCGGACCGCTCAACGATGTGGTTCAAGACGCAATAGATGAAGGGAATCTCGTCACTGCCAGTGTTTTGAGTGGCAACCGAAACTTTGAAGCGCGTGTGCATCCAGAGATAAAAGCCAACTTCCTGATGTCGCCGCCACTCGTTGTCGCCTACGGCATCGCTGGTCGGATTGATATTGATCTCGCTACGGAACCGCTTGGACATAACGATGCGGGCGAAGCGGTCTATCTACGGGACATTTGGCCCACCCGTCAAGAGATTGCCGAGATGATTGGCGCAGCAGTTGATCGACGCACGTTCAAAGAGATGTACGAAGCGATTGGCAACCAAGCGCCGGAATGGGAAGAGCTCGCGGGTGCGACAGGCGTTCTCTATCCATGGAACGAACGAAGCACTTATGTCCAGCATCCACCGTTCTTTGAAGGTTTCGCGCGAGAGCCAGCACCTATCTCAGATGTTGTGGACGCACGGATTCTCGGTATCTTCGGAGATTCTGTCACTACCGACCATATCTCACCAGCGGGGGCAATCGCTGCGGCGAGTCCGACAGGAGAATATCTCCAAGAACGCGGTGTTGAGACACGAGATTTCAATACCTACGGTTCCCGACGCGGTAACGACCGCGTGATGAGCCGCGGCACTTTTGCCAACCGCCGTGTGCGTAACCTGATGACCCCGGATGTGGAGGGTGGATTCACCGTTCAGTATCCAGAAGGGACGCAGACAACTATCTACAAAGCGGCACTCCACTACCAAGAAAACAGTATCCCAACTGTTCTCTTCGCCGGACAGGATTATGGTATGGGCAGTTCTCGCGACTGGGCGGCGAAGGGTCCCAAACTTTTGGGAGTCAAAGCGGTTGTCGTAGAGAGTTATGAACGCATCCACCGTAGTAATCTCATCGGTATGGGTATCATACCGTTGCAGTTTAAAGCCGGTGAGAACGCGCAGACGCTTAACCTTGATGGTAGTGAAGTTATCAGTATCACAGGGTTCGCCGACGACCTTCAGCCGGGACAGATGGCGACAATGAAGATCGTCCGCGCAAACGGTGAGACACAGACGACGGAATTGTTGGTCAGAATTGATTCACCCGTAGAGGTAGAATACTACAAACACGGTGGGATTCTGGATTACGTGATTCGGAATTTCTTGTCTGCTTAGTAAAAGCACCAATTTCCCTCAGCAGGCGCGCTTCAATGAAGTTTAATTATTTAAATCGGTAATTCTAATTTTCCCAAGCCTGGTAGGTGCGGTTTCCTAACCGCACCGGACTTCTAATAAATTACCGGATTAATTTTTTAATCGTCATGCAAGCGCGCCATATCTTTATAGGTGGAGGAGAAAAACCATGAAGACTTTTACTCGACTTTCAATTGCTCTTTTTTGTTTGGGCTTTGCCATCTCTGGGAACGCAAAAATTGATGAGGACACGATCTTGGGTATCTGGCTCTTTGATGAAGACATCAAAAACAGTGTTAGGGACGCGTCAGGTAACGGGCACGACGGACTGGTCATTGGGAAGCCTAAAGTTGTTGACGGGAAATTCGGAAAGGCACTCTCCTTCAGTGGCGCGGGTGACAAGATCGAGATTCCGCACGATGATGTGTTCACAACCCCGACATTTACGCTGATGGCGTGGGTTAACGTTGAGGACCTCGCAACGGGATGGCGGATGATTGTCGGTAAAGATGCTTGGCCCGATCGCAATTATGCGATGTTCGTTCATAGGGATAATGGGCGGCTGCATTGTGCTTTCGGCACCCCAGTTTTACGAGATCGGGGAAACTTTAATAGTAAAGGGTTGATCGTCGATGGAACATGGCATCATGTGGCTTTCACTTATGATAAGAAGGTCCGGCGTGCGTATATTGATGGCGAACTTGATACAGAAGTGCCGTTAGATATTGATCCGGGAACGCCCCAGATTCCTGTGATTATCAGTCGTCCGCCGTTTAAAGGATTGATCGACGAAGTATACATCGGCAATGCGGCTATTAAGCCGGAAGATGTGAAAACTGCCGCGGAGAAAGGGTTAGCGGAGGCGTTGAGAATTGCACGAGATGTGGAATCTCAAGGAAAGTTGGCTGTCCGATGGGGTGAGATTAAGAAGTGAACAACTAAGAGGATATTCAGCGTTTACGAGATACAGTTGTTATCTGTTTACAAAAATGCTATTATTTGGTTATAAAGAGGTTCAATTTGCCATTTGAGGAACTTCGCAAAAGTATGGCAACCCGTATTCGCGCCGAGGATAACGAGTTTAGCCGTGCGATTATTGAGGAATGTGAGAAATAACCGTGTACCATTTTTACTTCAGAAGAACATGCCATTTCCACCAAAATTGATCATCCCAATCACCGTAATTTTTCTTGTTTTCACTATCGGATGTGGTTGGGATGAACATACAGAAACGATCATTATCGGACCCTATAGAACAGAATGTCCAAGTTTTTCTGGATCAGATTGTTATCTTGAATTCAATGAGGAACGCCAACGGTGGGAGTTCTTTTATGAAGGCATACAAGGATTTGACTTTGAACCGGGGTTTATCTGGACGCTGAAAGTTAGTCTTCATGAACGAGAAGAAGGGATTCAGGATGTGGGACGGTATGAGTATCGCCTCGTAAAGGTGTTGGACAAGGAGGCGGCATCCGTAGATGAGAGACCACCGCGGAAACCATAGGGACTAACCTTATTCGCTTGTTAATTTTCTTTCGTCTGTTTCATCTTTTTCTTTCCATGCCGCCTCCAAAAAATCTTTGGATCACTACCGCCCATGAACCGCTCGTAAATCTAAGCGTGCATCGACGTTATCTGAGACAGCGTTCGTCCAATCCACATCGTCAACACTCTGCAGGCTCATTAGGGCAACGTTCACCATTGGGTTTGAGAGCGAATAGTTCAGCAAAAAACTATCTACATCAACATCTGCCATCTCATTCGGGAAGCAGTGCTTCATGAGATTCTGAAAAGCATTACTGGTAGTAGAACGCATCAGCACAATGCCCATCTCTTGTGCGACGGCATCCGGAATAATACCACGTTGACCGAATGCATCACAGGTGCTCTGATACATCAGATTGTAGTGGGTCTGGATCATATCAAACTCACCAGTAGCAATCAACTGCTCCGTGCCGCCGGAGGGACCGTCCGCAGAAAATCCGATGAATCGAACCTTCCCATCCGCTTTCAGTTTTAGATACGTCTCTAACCCACCGTTATTCAAAATCTGGTCTGTTTCTTCGGCGTAGAACCAACCACCGTGGAATTGTAGAACGTCAATGTAGTCGGTGCCGAGTCGTTGTAGGCTGCCTTCTACGTCCGTGAGGATACCGTCTGGATCATAGGCTTCCGTTTTGGTAGCGACGATGCACGCTTCCCGGCGACCCGCAATTGCTTTTCCGATGATCGTTTCGCTGTAACCACCACCGTAATTGGGCGCGGTATCAAGAAAGTTGAGACCACAATCCATCGCGTAGTGGAGCATTTTGACGAGTGCTGCTTCATCATGTTCTGGGCGGACCCTACCGCCGCCGTAACCGATTTCTGATACGCTGAGTCCTGTTTTACCGAGTGTCCGGTACTGCATAGAAAATTCCTTCCAATTGCATTGCGTTTCTGCTTACAAACCGGGAAGGTTGGAAGGCAGGAAGATACTTTCTTCCACCCTTCCACCCTTCCCTTTTTTAGACAAAATCCATCTGTGAGGTGCGGTTTTTCTTACCGCGTATCGTACGATTGCTCGGCTTGATACAATTTTCACCAAACAGTCCCTCAACCTGTTCAATAATTTGCGGTTTATATGCGATATTGTATTTCTGGGCACACCGCGCAATAACTTCGCCGTACCGGGAACTCATGAGGCGTAAAATCAGATCGTGGTCGCCTCTGTTGGCACGCGCAATTTCCTGAAGTGCTTCCAATTTCTCGGTGTTTTCGAGGTCAGCTTCTGGAATCATCACCTCAAGTGCAGAAGTCTGCTGTTCCGCGACAGACTCAATATCCAATATCTTGTTCGCTTGGATCTGCAGTGCCTCCTTGTGCGTATCCTCATCAGAATCAGAATTGCGGTTTCTGTTATCAAGCTTGACGGTGCCACGAATCCAAACCACTTTTCCTTCTACGAGTTCAACCGCGTTTTTGTAGGCATCCGGGAAAACGACGACTTTTACGGTATCTTCCAAATCCTCCAATTCGATGACCGCCATGGCCTCTCCTTTTTTCGTGGTGTGATTGTTCACCTCCGTAATCATACCGGCCACATCAACTTCGGAGTCAATACGGTTTTCACCGAGGTTCTGGGTGCTTGTGCTTGTGTAGTTTTCGATGATGTCGCCATATTCTTCAAGTGGATGTCCGGAAACATAGAAACCGAGCTGCTCCTTTTCTCGCATAAGCCGTTCCAACGGGTCCAATTCAGGTGCTGCTACGAGGGCTACGGTTGCTGTCGGTGCTTCCTCTCCATCTCCAAAGAGACTCATCTGTCCGCGATCGCGTTCGGCTTGCGCGTTCTGCGCGGCTTTCATAATATTCTCTAAACTCGCGAGGTATTGCGCCCGATGGCCTTCAAGCGAATCAAATGCGCCGCTCATAATTAGGCTTTCGACAGCGCGTTTATTGACCTGTTTTGTATCCACGCGTTCGCAGAAATCCTGTAGCGAGGCAAAGGAACCACTTTCCTCCCGTGTTTCCACAATGGAGTCTATAGCAGCATCACCCACACCTTTCAAGGCAACAAGTCCGAAACAGATATCGTTGCCATCTA
>JAPPDN010001008.1 GCA_028824575.1 Candidatus Poribacteria bacterium
GTCGCGAATTCGGTACGTTTTTTGAGTGGAATAAGATGATCGGTCTCGCGTGTCATTAGCACGGTATAGCCTTTTGCTGTTAAAACCTCGCGGAGTTTTCGCGAGATACTGAGAACAATACCTTTCTCTTGCAGATTGTCACTTCCGAGGCCTCCTGGGTCTTTCCCGCCGTGTCCGGGGTCGATAACAATCGTTTTCGCGGTCAATCCAAATTCACGCGTTAATGATTTTGGGACTAAAGGTTCAGGATCCGTAACCGGTGCTGCGGATTTTGGCTGCTTTGCTTGCTGTGGTTCAGGCCGCGGTTGTGGTTGTATTTGAATATTTTCTTTAGCGGGTGGGCGAACCGATTTTGGTTGTGTCTTGAGTACTTGTAGTTCTTTAGCGGCAACATCGCCAATTTTCTGATTTATTGAAGAATCAACAAGACTTTTATAGGACGTTTCAGCGCGTGTGGGATACCCTTGCCTTGCATACGCCCGTGCCAATTCCAACTTGGCAGGTTCCGATACTTGGGAATCGGCATAACGGTTCTCCACGAGTTGGTATTGCATGATAGCCTGAGAGTCGTCGTTGATATGATCGTAGCAACGTCCTAACCAATAGTGAGCCAGTGGTCTGTATTTCGAGTTAGGATAGGTGTGAATCAGCTTTCGGAGTGCTTTAATCGCCTGCTGCGGTGCTTCGGTGCCCCCAACCTTGATGCTCCACATCCAACTTGAGGCGATTGCGTATTGTGCATCATCTGCTGACGGTCCCTGGACATCTGCATCAATAACCTTTTGGAACTCTGAAACAAGAGCACGCCACTCCGCAGCGGTGGCAGGCGTTGTACCGGTTGTATACGCATGATGGCGCAGTGAAGCCTCTTCATATAACGAAGCCTGTTTATACCCTGACATGCTCATACATCGAGACAATATTGCCAGAAAGAGTCCGAGCAGACAGAAACAACACATTTTCATAATTTTTCTCCTCTTACCGGATTTTTTGTTTTCTAATTTATTTTGTATACCACAAAATAAAACGAAATATCTCCTTTTTTCGTTACTAAATTGTGCTATTACGATAGCGATCAGCCATCAGCAGTCAGCAATCAGTGAGGATCGCGAACGACAAGAAATACGCAGAAATACCCACAATGAGGGCAATCGCAGCGGATCGCGAGCATAGGGAAACACCCAAGCAAAAACACTCGCGCCTACAGCGGAAGGATCGGGATTCTTCACGTAAAACGTTTGTTTGTAGGAGCGATGTCCTGGTCGCGATTCTTCCTCTAAAGTCGATAAAAAACCGAAAACTGAATGGCTTTGATCAACTACCAGAACCATTCAGTTTTAAGTAATTATAGGGTTTCTCGTGCTTTTTCAGGATCCGGTGCGGTTAGGAAACCGCACCTACCGGGCCTGGGGGGACCAAAATTGGACGAAAAAACCGAAAACTGCATGGCTTTGATCAACTACATTTCGGTGTTGACTCACGTTACAATCTATGCTAAACTGACTCCTCACAACTGATTCTGAATATAATGGAAGGAACCGATGGAACTGACTCCGCAAGAAATCCAACTGTTTCGTCACAATGGCTTCATCAGATTTCCGACCCAACTCTCTACCGATCACGTAGCGGCATTAAAAACGGCGGCGTTGAAGGACATAGCGGAAGGCGTAGAACCTGTTGCACGTCAAGATGACAGAATTATCCGAATCTCTGCAATTTGGGAGCGCGGCGGTATCTTCCGAGAGACGATCACATGTGATGAAATTCTCAATCCACTGGAATCGCTATTGGGTTCGGATATAGAATTCGTGCTAAATCGCCACAATCATGTCTATCTCCGAGATGCGGGTTCAAGTCATTCGCTCGCCTTACATCGCGATGTCCGTCATTGGTCCCGGACAATCGCGACTGTCTTGGTCTATTTGGAAGACACAAATTTGGAAAATGGTTGTACACGGGTTGTGCCTGGATCACACCACTTACCCGCTTTCGCTAATCTCGAAGATGAAGCCCTACAGGAGATCGCTGCGGGTCAGGCGATTCCGTTACCGATGCCAGCAGGTGGTTTGCTTGCTATTGATAGCATGATAATCCACTCGGCAGGCATCAATCAGACGGATGGAACACGGATGAGCATGACACTCGGCTACCACAGCGCAGATGAACTCACGTTGGAAGACAATCCCAAGAGAGTGCTCGTCCGCGGCACGCGACCTTATCGCGGTAACGACAAACCACGGGAGTATTAGTATCCGGGCAAAATTTGTTCTGCTATTGGAATCAACTTGCAAGCAATACCTGAAAACCATTTTGGTAAGGGTTGCTTTTTATTATTTTTTCGGAAAAATCAATTTTTTCTTGACAAACATTAGACGATGTGGTATACTTAATAACGTCCTTGAGATGAGATGTTATCAAAATCTCATTTTGGGCGGGTAGCTCAGGTGGCTAGAGCGACAGCCTTACAAGCTGTAGGTCACAGGTTCAAGTCCTGTCCCGCCTACTTGTTAGGTGATTTTTATGGGCTCGTGGCGCAGTTGGTTTAGCGCGCCTGCCTGTCACGCAGGAGGTCGCGGGTTCAAGTCCCGTCGGGCCCGTTTTTACTATACCGAATTAGCCACAGATTGTGTCCCACAATACTGTGGTTTTTTCGTTACTGGACAACCTACCAGAGTATTAATTCTCAGTATGCTATCTGTACCAACGCGCCCAGCATGGAGGTGTGAAGATGCAAACTGAAAAACAATCAGACGCGACCGCGCTTGCTAAATATCACTGAAAAAATGGAGGAACAGCACTCTCGTGATTGACCTTAAATTTATTCGAGAAAACACCGAAGAGGTCCGCCAGATGTTAGCGGATCGCCATACTGAAGCTGACCTGGATCAGTTGGTAGCATTGGATACACGCTGGCGTGAGAATTTGACGCATACCCAATCCCTCAAGGCGCACCAAAACCAAGTCTCGCAACAGATCGCTGAGCGCAAAAAGGCGAAACAGGATGCGGCAGAGACTATTGCAGAGATGCGGGAACTCTCGCAAAAGATAAAAGAACTCACTGCCGAAAACAACGATTCAAAAGCCGAGATAGACGCTATTCTGCTGACAATTCCAAATATGCCAGAGGCAAGTACACCGGTCGGCACCTCTGAAGACGATAACATCGAAATTAAGACGTGGGGCGAATTACCGAGTTTCGATTTTGAGCTGAAACCACACTGGGAAATTGCTGAACAGTTGGATATTGTCGATTTTCAACGCGGTGCTAAGGTCGCGGGTAGCAACTTTGTGCTGTTCAAAGGCTTAGGGGCGCGGTTGGAACGTGCGCTGATTCAGTTCATGCTTGATTTGCATACGACGCAACACGGCTATACTGAAGTCTCACCTCCGTTTCTCGCCAACCGTCCCACGATGACTGGGACAGGACAACTCCCTAAATTTGAGGCGGATATGTACCGATGCGACAGGGATGAAGAGAATCCCGACAGTGATCTGTTTCTCATTCCAACGGCTGAAGTTCCTGTGACGAATCTTTTTGCGGGTGAGATACTCTCCAGCGATGATCTGCCTATCTACTATACTGCCTATACACCGTGTTTCCGGCGTGAAGCGGGTGCTTATGGTAAGGACACACGCGGCTTACAACGTATCCATCAATTTGATAAAGTAGAGATGGTGAAGTTTACGACCCCCGAAACCTCTTATGCGGAACATGCATCACTCTTAGCGAATGCTGAGAGCGTTTTGCAGGCACTTGGGTTGCCGTATCGCGTCGTGCAACATTGCACAGTGGAACTCGGCTTCGCTGCAGCGAAATGCTACGATATTGAGGTGTGGGCACCTGCGCGACAACGGTTTTTAGAGGTCTCCTCCTGCAGCAACTTCGAGGCGTTCCAAGCACGTCGTGCCAATATCCGTTATCGTCCAGAAGCGGGGGCGAAACCAGAGTTCATTCATACGCTCAATGCCTCCGGCACAGCATTGCCGCGCGTCGTCATCGCGCTCCTTGAGACGTATCAGAACTCGGATGGCACAGTTCGCGTGCCTGCGGTGCTACAACCGTATATGGGGGGGTTGACGCAAATTGGATAATAATCAAGTATTCAAATCATGGAACTCAATTACTATCCAGAAACAGACTCCCTGTATATCAATTTGTCTGAGCAGTCCAGTGTAGAGAGTCAAGAAATCTCGGAGGGTATTCTTCTTGATTATGATGCCGAAGGCAAGCTTGTTGGGATTGACATTGATAATGCCAGCCATAAAGTTGAAATGGAGAAATTGATTCTCAGTAAGATCCCTGCCAAGGTTGAAATGGCGAGTGCATAGGGATATTTAATTTCCTTTAAGATTCCATGCGCGGTCGAAGCACTTTTAACTCTTTGAGCAGTACATCTCTTTTCTCTATTTCGTCCTGATTGAGTTGCTCAACGTCTTCGGCGTTTGTCTTGACTGTAAATCCGGCATCCTTGATCATCTCCATTGTCCGCGATGCCGTCGAACCTTCCGCATTCAGGTAGCCATCAATAAACATTGAATTTGCTGGATAGAGTGCCATTACCTCCATACTTCGTAGGTGGTGTTCTCTACCTGCAGCGACCCTTATTTCTGCTCGTGGATTCAAGAATCGGTACAGACACAATACTCGGAGACAATAATCTGGAGTTAAAGTAGTAGGCACACTCCGTTGTGCCGGAACGGATTCCGACAACTGCGTGCCGGCTATCGGTAGAAAAAAGTTAACCGGCAGTGAGGCAACCTCAAACTGACGGAGTGCCTTGGCGACCTGAATCAAATCGTCCGTTCCCTCACCCATCCCAACGATTACACCTGAACAACAGGCAAGTCCAGCCGTTTGTGCGGCTTGCAGTGTCTCCATCCGATCCTGATAAGTGTGCGTACTACAGATATTCGGATAGTGGGTTTCGGAAGTATTCAGATTATGGTTCAACCTATCCAATCCTGCCGTTTTCAGGATATGCGCGGATTCCACATCAATCAGTCCAGCAGAGAGACATACCTCAATCGGATAGTGTGTCTTCACAGTGTGAATAAGTTCTGCGAGATGCGATACGCGTTTTGGCGAGGGACCGCGTCCACTCATTACAATGCAGTAACGATACGCGCCAGATTCATAAGCGCGTTTGGCTTCTTCCAGAATCTCGGCATCGGGTTTTAAGGGGTAAGTCTCGATATCTGTCGTTGCAGAATTCGCCTGTGCGCAATAACCACAATCCTCTGGACAGTAACCGTTTTGTGCGTTGTTGAGGATATGGAGTTGGACCTCGTTCTGGAAATAGGTCTTGCGAACCCGATACGCCGCATCCAAGAGCGGGAGCAATTCTGTTTCCGGTGCTGTTAGAAGTTTCTCACAAGTAGCGTCGGAAAGTAATTCGCCACTGAGGCTGGTGGTTGTTAATTCGTTATAAAATGTTGTTTCCATATTTTTAACAATTGGGGTTTCTACTCCGATTTTTCCGTATTTTTAACGATTGGGGTTTCTGCTCCGATTTTTCCGTATTTTTAATGATTGGGTTTCTGCTCCGATTTTTCCGTTGTCAAAATCGGGTTTCCGATCAATTTCAACTGAATCTTAATGAAACTGATATTTAACCAAGAACTGTCCTTTTATAGTAAAATTTAAAAATAAATGGACACTTTAAGAGGATAACCCCCCTAGAAG
>JAPPDN010000639.1 GCA_028824575.1 Candidatus Poribacteria bacterium
CGCCGATGTTTGTCGTCATCGGTAATCCACCCTACAATGTCGGACAGGTCAACGAGAACGATACCAACAAAAACCGAAAATATGTGACGATGGATAAGTTGATTGAGGATACGTATGCCAAAGATTCCAAAGCGACGCTCAGGAGTCAGCTTTACGATCCTTATATCAAAGCAATTCGGTGGGCGTTGGGTAGGGTTGGTGAGGAAGGGGTTGTCGCCTTTGTGACAAACAACAGTTTTGTCGAAGGTTTGGCGTTTGATGGGATGCGGAAACACCTCGCCGAGGACTGCGACGCGATCTACATTCTGGATTTGGGTGGGAATGCAAGGAAAGGGTTAAAGGTCTCTGATGCAAATGTATTCGGGATTCGCGTCGGTGTGAGTGTCAATCTATTTGTGAAAAAGAAAAATCCAAAATCTGAATCACCCCATATCTTCTACTATCTTACCGATGACCTATGGGACAAAAAACAGAAATTCGGCTTTCTGAATGAATGTCAGCACATAGGTGATATTGAGTGGCAACCCATTCAACCGGATGCGCGGCATACATGGCTCACTAAAGGTCTTCACGCCGAGTTTGACACATTCATCCCGATGGGAACTAAGGCAGCAAAAGCGCAAAAAGGTGAGGCAATAGATGTGATTTTCAAGACCTATAGCAACGGTGTTAAAACCAATCGTGATGCGTGGGTTTATAATTTCAACCGAAACACGCTTATTGAAAATGTAAACAGGATGATTGAGACTTACAATTCGGAAGTGGCTCGGTGGGAGCAGCGGACAGATCGAGATGCTAATCTGAATGATTATGTAATTTCTGATGAGACGAACATCAAGTGGAGTTCAACTTTAAAACAGAAGTTGCAGAGTGGTCAAATCGCGGCGTTTACAGATACGAAAATCCGACAATCCTTTTATCGTCCGTTTATGAGATTGAACCTCTATTTCGATCGAATGATGAATGATAGGGTACTTGTGTTTCCTTCTATCTTTCCCACACCAGAGATAGAAATGGAGAATCGGGTGATAATTGTTAGTGATCATGGCTTCCGCGCAGGCTTTAACACATTGTTAACTAACCTAATTCCTGATGTTCATACCCTCTCCGCAAGGGATAGTTTTCAATGCTTCCCCTTCTACACCTACAACGAAGACGGCACAAACCGCCGCGAGAACATCACCGATTGGGCATTGACAGAATTCCGCTTCCACTACAACGACGACACCATCACCAAGTGGGACATCTTCCACTATAACTACGGACTCCTGCATCATCCTGCGTATCGGGAAAAATACGAGGCGAACCTCAAACGCGATCTACCACACATCCCGTTTGTCAAGGATTTCTGGGGATTCGCAAAGGCAGGCGCGCGGTTAGCAGATCTCCACGTTAACTATGAATCCCAACCGGAATACGATAAGTTAAAGTTTGTTCAAAACCCTGATGTTCCTCTTGATTGGCGTGTCGAGAAAATGAAACTCTCCAGAGACAAAACGCAGATTGTGTACAACGATTTTTTGACACTTGACGGTATCCCCGAAAAGGCGTTTGATTACCGACTCGGCACCCGTTCCGCGTTAGAATGGATAATTAATCAATATTGTGTTAAAATAGACAAACGCAGCGGTATCATCAACGACCCGAATCGCGCGGATAATCCACAATATATCGTCAAGCTGATTGGAAAAGTGATTAGTGTCAGTTTAGAGACAGTGGATATTGTTGAAGGGTTGCCGGATTTAGATTTAGGGTAGAGAGACTGGGTTTAAGGAAAAAATTATGGGAATCATAGAGTGGCTAAACGCAAATAGTGGCGCGATAATCGGGATTGCCATTGTTGTACTTGTGGGTGTCATTAGTTATTACGTCTATCTGACGTGGCGGCTCCTAAAAGCCAACAACACACCTGAAATTGCAATATCCCTCCGGTGCCATGAAGTGCACGTTAGCCTCGTCATGCTCTGTGTAGAAAATATAGGGACAGGCGCAGCCCGGAATCTACGGTTCGGAACAAAACCTTCTTCTATACCCTGTCTTGACATACCATTTGAGAAGATCGGTTTTCTCAAGGGCGGAATCGCTTACTTTGAACCCGGACGGAAGATTGAACAGTTTTTGGTCAATGTAATGGATAAATATGATGAACTCAAGCAAATACCATTGGAGATTACCGTTAAATATAAAGACGTAGTGGATCGCGAGCATGAACGCACATTTCATCTCGATTTTAGCGAGAACGAAGGGTTCTCACACATTGGTAGACCTCCGCTTTTTGAGATAGCCGAGGCTACTAAAAAGTTACAGAAGGATGTCAACAGCATTGCCACCGGTGCTCGAAAACCCGTAATTCTCACTGAACCCCTATTTAAGTATAGCATGCGCAACCATGCTAACTTTCTGGAGAGTCGTATAAGTCAATACCCGCCTAATATTCAAGAAAAAATTTTACAGAAAGTAGACTTCCTTATTCAAGATCAAGATCGGGAGATACGTGAAAAACCGCCGAATGATGAGACAGAAACGGACGCGAATTCGTCATAAAAAGGAGATGAACAGATGACGGTTACAGTTTATAGTTATCCAAATAATAATAATAATTTACATTTAGAAGTCCTTGATAATGCCAAGGAAGTATCAACAGTTAACAATTCTCAGTTATCTCTTGAGGAATTTGAGGCATTAGCAGATGAATTGGGAAAAAAATTTATGAAATACGTCGGTCCTGATTTTCCACCATTATCAGACTACGCGATGAGTCGCGAAGGTATATACGAAGATCATCCATAGTTATGATTTATCTGACTGACACCAATGTTTTGTTGGGATTTTCATTCCCAGCTGATCCACGTTACCCAATTGTTCGGGCTGCTATCCGTGGATTGTTGGCAAATGAACACTAACTACGAACTACGTCGCAAAATTTTGCGGAATTCTGGAACGTATCTACTCGACCCACTGATCGAAACGGTTTTGGACAGACAATAGTTGAAGCAGATGATTTATTGCAAGATTTGGAAATGCTTTTCCCTTTGCTACCCGATTCGTCCACAGTCTATCCAATGTGGAGACAACTCGTCGTGAAGTATGATGTGTCTGGCGTTCAGGTTCACGATGCACGGTTAGTTGCGGCGATGATTGCGCATAATGTAAAGCATATCCTAACTTTCAACGTAACAGACTTTCAACGCTATACTGATGAAGGAATTGAGGTTGTTAATCCCGGAGCGGTTTAGTCATCAATAGGAATAAAAAATGAGACGTTTTGGAACCCAAGGGCGTGTGTATCCCAATAAACATTATGTCGTCTCTCGGACCGATGAGATTGCCGATTTTATCGACCGCGTCAAAGATGGACGTTACATTGTCCTCTTCGCGCCGCGGCAAACCGGCAAAACTACCTTTTTTCGATTGGCACTGGAGGCACTCACGACGCAAGATACAGCCTACTTTCCTATACAATTGGACTTTCAAATAGTGCGCAACACCGCCCCTGCCACTTTTTATCAACGACTCTACTATATGATACAGCGGGAAATAAAGACCGTTTTTCAACAACGAGGGAAAATTCCCCCAACATCACTGATACAATTTTTGGAGGAAACGCAGCTAACCGATGAATTCTCACTGATGATTTTTTTTCAGGAATTATTGGGTTTTCTTGAGCATAAGAGAGTTGTTGTTGTTATCGATGAGTTTGATGGTATCCCACAAACCGTTGTAAGCGATTTTCTGTATACACTCCGCCACGTTTACTTATCTGATGAACCTCGGTGTCCACACAGTGTTGGCATCATCGGGGTTAAAAGTATCACGCAACTCAACTACGATAGGTCTGTTTCCCCGTTCAATATTCAAGACGAGTTTCGCCTGCCGAACTTTACCCTTGAACAGATACAAGGACTGCTGGGACAATATACAGACGAAATTGGGCAAGCGTTTGTCCCCGAAGTCGTTGAATCCATTTATAAACAGACTGCAGGACAGCCCGTGCTTGTCAACCGGTTCGCGCAGATCCTTACCGAAGAGATGGATATCCCGAAGGCTGAATCGATTACGATGACGCACTTCACAACGGCACATACACAGCTGCTGCGGGAACGGAATACCAACATTGATCAGTTGACAACAAATATCCGCAGAGATCCACGTTTTGAGAGCGTTCTGATGCAAATTATGGCACGTGATGAAGGTGTAGATTTCAACTTGGATGATGACCTTATCAGTGAACTCGCTACCTATGGTGTCATCAAAGAGGGGGTTGACGGTATGTGTGATATCCTCAATCCGATTTATCTCTATCGGATTATGAGGGCATTCAAGCCAGTCGTAAATGGATTGGAGCAGGAATACTTTTCAGAAAACACCAGTGATGAGTTGCGGGATTATCTCACATCTACAGGACAGATTGAAATGAAAGCGTTACTTGATAACTTCCAAGACTTCATTGGACGCGCAGGATTCAGAATCCTGCAAGTGCCAGAGACACCCCAGGAGTCGGTAGGACGGCACCTTTTGCTCGCCTACCTTGATGCGTTCGTTAGACGGATCGGCGGTCTTATGCACATCGAGGTGCCAACGGGACGCGGCAGAATGGACATCCTTATCACCCACAATGGGAGAAAGTATGTCGTTGAAACAAAAATTTGGAGAGGGAACAACCGTTATCAAGTAGGTAAAACGCAGCTTGCGGCGTATCTTAAGTCGGAAGGAGCAACAGAGGGATACTATGTCGTGTTTGATCACCGGCAGACCCCTGAACCGCGCTTTGAAACGGAAGTCATTGATAGCGTATCAATTCGGAGTTATGTTATTCCTGTGATGCAGGATGCCCCTTCAAACGGCCAAACTGAAAGATAAAACATTTAGAAAATTAGATGGAAATACTTATGAACAGATTTTTTACATACACCTTCATTACAGTTTTCATTTTCGCATGTGGACCCGTCATAGCAGATAACACCGACATCCACGAAAACGCTGGCACCCGCGCCATGACGTTCCTTAAAATCGGGGTCGGCGCGAAAGCAATCGGGATGGGCGAATCCCAAGTCGCTGCGACCGATGATCTGTACGCCTCTTATTGGAATCCAGCGGGTCTGGCGAAACTTCAAGAACCACAACTTGCACTCATGCACAACGAATGGTTCGCTGGCATCAATCATGAGTTTGTCGGGGTTGCGCTGCCATTGGGGAATATCGGCACCCTCGGTGCCAGTGCAAGTTTCTTGTCTTTTGGCGAATTACAGGGGCGCGATAGGGAGGGAAACGAGACGACGGTTTTCCGTCCTTATGATCTTGCTGTGATCTTTTCGTATGCGCGCAGTTTTAGCAGTGCCATCGCCTTGGGTGCGAACGCGAAATTCTTACGCGAGGAGATTGCTGACGCAACGGGGACCGGTATCGCCTTTGATCTCGGTGGGTTATACACTTTTTCTGATATACCGCTTTCGTTGGGGTTCAACGCGCAGCACCTCGGACCACGTGTGACGTTTATTGAAGAGGCGTTCGGTTTACCTGTTACCTTCAGGCTTGGTGCAGCATACAGACTCTGGGATGAGGCACTCGTCCTAACAACGGATGTTATCCGTCCCGCTGACAACGATATTTCTCTGGCGGTCGGGGCAGGCTACACGATAGGCAATATCTTGCAACTCCGCT
>JAPPDN010000254.1 GCA_028824575.1 Candidatus Poribacteria bacterium
CTGTACGGGACCATAAATCGGCATATCCATCTGCTGTTTTCGGCACGGCATCACAATGTCGTTCGTTCCACTGACATGGTCGGCGTGAGAATGTGTGAAGATAACAGCATCTATCCTGTCAATCCGATTTCTGACAATCTGATCCATGAAGTTGGGTCCGAGGTCGAATTGGAGATGTTTGCCATCTTTCTCAATATGGATTGATGAACGGGTCCGGTAGTTTTTCGAGTTAACATCCCGGGCATCTTCACAAGTCTCACACTCACATTTATACTCAGGAACGCCTGTTGAGGTACCTGAACCCAAGATCGTAATCTTCATTTATTATCTCTCAATTTTTATAGTTTTCTATCTCGGAGACGTGGTTTGTGGTTGTCGGTTTTCATGTAGAGGCTTGTTTCTTTCTGATAACTGACAACTGATAACTGACAACTATTAAATGACTAAACTTATATCCCAAGAATGTCTTGTTCTGGCTGATGTCCTCGGTGATACCCCGATGACGGTTATTTCTGCATCCCGTTTGAAACAGGGGATGTGCGATGCCTACGTCGCTGGCACGCTGCCGGATGTCACCGCCGCACTTGTTTTTGATGCTTACTGTCCAGATGAGCCGTGCGGTTTCGGAACCGATGCTGACGCATTGTGGCAACTGTTAAAAGCAACCGACGGTTGGGGTTGTATCAACGTTGACACCCCATGCGCTGCATCGCTCGGTGCCCTTATTGAAGCAGACAGAGACACAACTATCCGCTATTACGGTGATGTCTGTCACGCGCTTTTAGAACCTGTCCACCGCCATTCAAACGAGGCAGTTCGCCTTCTAACCTTAGCGGATGTCGAACGTCTGACAAAAGCCCCTGCAGAAGTTCAAGGCAACGGTTACAAAACACACAAGGCAATGGTAACAGAGGGCATCACCGCTGGAGCCGTTGTGGACAGCGATATCGTTGCCATCGCGCATACTTATGCAGAGACCGATCTACATGCCGACATCGGTGTCTCCACACTTGAACAGTGGCGCGAAAAAGGATTCGCTACCGCTGCGGCATCCCTTGTCGCCCAGGAGATTCAGGCGAGAGGTAAAGTACCAGCTTGGAGCTGCGGTGAAGACAATTTCGCCTCGCTTCGCGTCGCGCAAAAATTAGGTTTCACCGAAGTCGGTCGGCGTACTTATGTCATTCCCACTTCACCAGAATAGAACCTCTATTATCCGAGGGCATCGTCCACTTTATTAATCGCGGCAGCCATCAATCGCGCATGTTCTTCTTGCATATTCACGTTGAACCCGAACCGTAACGCACGCCCTAAGATAGACAACGTTTGTGGACACATATCCCTCGAATATTCAACATCACCTTTGTAGCGCGGATCCGCCCAGGGATATCCCGACGCGTCGGGTGAATGCTTGAATAAGATGGAATCCCAATAGGTGTAGATGTGTCGATCCGGGAAACCGTCGTTGTAAGCGGTGCCAGCGTTGAGCCCTTCTGCCCTGAGCGCATCGGAGTACTTCTTCGCAAGTTCCACGTCTCGCACGATAATCGCCGCACTTATACCGCACTCACCCGTTGGATCATCTACATGTTGCCGGATATAACCCTTCGGATCCTCGGCAAGTTCTGCGGTGAACGCCTTTTTGAGGCGGCGTGTATGTCCCAAGATGTCTTCTAACTTTGAGAGCTGCACGCGCGCAAACGCCCCTAAAATTTCACTCGTCCGGTAGCACTGCCGTGAGAAGGGTTTGTTCTGCCACTCAGAATCGCTCATCCACATCGGCAGACCGGGTTCCGCCGCGAACGCTGCGCGCTCATAGACATCGTAATCGTCGGTAAAAACGAGCCCTCCTTCTCCACAAGAGATCACCTTGTAGTAATTGAGACTCCATGCCCCCGCATGCCCCCAAGTTCCAGCATATTTACCCTTATACTGCCCGCCGACACATTGACAACAATCCTCAACAACTTGCAGATTGTGCTTCTGGGCAAGTTCGACAATCGCCTCGAGACGGCACGGCACGCCTTGCATGTGTACCGGTAAGATGGCTTTGGTATGCGGTGTAATTTTCCGTTTAACATCGGCGACATCTAAACCGAGTGAATCGTCAATTTCTGCGATGACCGGAATTGCCCCCACACCGACGATAGCGGCAGCGGTCGCAATGAAGGTGTAACCGGGTAAAATCACCTCATCACCCGGTCCGATACCGATACCGGTAAGCGCGCAGATGATCGCTGAGGTACCTGAGTTCACCATTAAAGCGTGTTTTGCCCCGAGGTATGCGGCTGCTTCGCTCTCAAAACTCGCTACATTTGAATCCTCAACGAATCGAAAGAGTTTACCACTGCGCAAGACCTCGGTTACAGCATCAATCTCACGCTGATCAATCACACTGGGTCCATGCATTCCACCGGGTATAGATTCGGCGATAATGGGCGTTCCGCCATCTATTGCTAAACGTGCTGCCATCTTTCTCCTCCACAAATGTTAGGGTGTAGTTCGGAAGTCCGCGTAAAAAAGGCACGAAATATGGTGATACTTTACCAGATGCATCCCTTTTTGTCAACCGAGTTTCTCTATTTTAGCCGTGATGTTTCAATGCCGCTACCTACGCCACCACGCTTTTTTGCTCTGATAGGAGGCGAGGAGTTTTGAAATCTCCTTCGCCTTTTTGTCTAAACGCAATACCGCCTCGCACGCTTCAATTACTTTCTGCTTCGTTTCCTCGTCTTGGGTAGTTTGATAAACATGGTGATAACTCTGCGCTACAGCAGTATGGTATGCGATAGAGTCTACACCTTCTGGCACCTCTCCTGAAAGTTCCGCGATAATCTCAACTGCTCTGTCCCTTGCCTCTGCTCCGGCGTGACAGAGAACGAGTTGGTAGCGTGGATACTGCTGTTCTGGATCCAGCCAACACGCCTGCTCATAACACATTACCGCTTCTGCCCAAGCGGCGTTGGCGATGTGCAGCTGCGCAAGTTCAACATAAAAGTTATATAACCCCTTTTCTGTGATTGTATAAAGCAATGCACCCGTATTCACAAGCCAATCCCTTTCTAATAGGAAATTGATCGCTGCGTTTCGCTCATCTTCCGTAATCTGGATATCGGTGAGGAGATGCTTCGCCATGGCGGCATTCGGGAAAATCTTGGTTCGGCTTTTCAGCAATGGGTAGGCTTGTACAGGTTTCTCCATCGTCAGGAGTTTAATCCCGGTAGCGATACGGAAGAGGGACACAATCTGGTCGCTGTTTTTGCGGGACATCTCATCGGCAACCGCCTCCCGATTCTCTGAAAAATGCTGATTGAGTTCAGCGATCGCATCCCGGATGTCGGTATTGCTTGGGTCGAGTTGATGCGCCTGGGCGAAAAACCGTTGTGCTGTGAAAAGTTCCCGCCACTCCTGATAGATAGTACCCAGCCGGAAATTAGCCAGCGCGAGGGTTGACGCGTCGTCCGTTGTATTGAGAATATCGTCGTAGACTTGGATGGCTTCAGCGAATTTGCCCTTTGTTTCTAATCCCTGTGCATCAGTAATTGGATTTGACATAACGGGTGTGCTTCCTTGATGCTTGTTTGAGTCTTATCTATGGAGAACCCTCTGAAACCCAATCTTCGGTCGCTGCCTCGAACTCCTGAGACAACTCCTCAGAAATCGTCTGCTCCAAGAGTTCAATCAGATCCGCGCGGAATTTAACCCAATCGTCCCCGCGACGGGTAAATCGGTGCCTATCCTCAATTTCAACGAACATCGTATCGTTCGGTTCAGACAGCGATTCAAAATAACGTTTAACATTCATGATTATTCTCCTTTTTTTTTAGCCATCAGCCGTCAGTAACAAGAGGTTTCTGATTAACAGAAAACCTTCTTTGCTGATTGCTGATTGCCGATTGCCGACTGCTTACAGCCATTCGTGCATCTCCCACCCAGATGCAGCTGCTTTCTGGCGAAGTGATTTTGCTGGATTCACGACAACAGGGTTTCCAACACATTCCAACATTGGAAGATCGGATTGACTGTCGCCGTAAGCATAACTTTCTTCGAGCGAAATTTCGTGTTGATCGGCGTAGTTTCGCATCGCTTTCGCTTTTTCGTCGCCGATGAGCGGTGCGGTTGTGAGTTCACCGGTAAACTGCCCGTCCTCTTCACGAAGTTGCGGTGCCAATACAGAATCAACAGCAAGATAATCCGCAATAGGTTGGACGATAAAATCAAGCGATCCAGTTACGAGAACCACAGCTGCCCCCTGTTCCTTATGTTCTTGAATTTGAGATACTGCTTCGGAGAAAATTTTGGGACAAATGTAAGCCTCGAATATCTTTGTAGACAACGCTTTAATCTCGGCAGCATTCTTCCCACGATAGTTACGATAAAACACCTGATTGAAACGGGTTCGACTTATACTGTCCAAAATCAGATAGTACACAATTTTGGGGAGAAACCCGATGAGCCACAAGTGTTTTAGAAAGAACGGAATCTGTGAAGACCGTATCCAGATGTAGCAATGCACAATTGTGGACTTCAATAAAGTGCCATCTACATCGAAAAATGCAGCTGTCTTTTTTGGGTTCGGGACTGGAACCGACATGATAAACCTTTCTAAGCGTCTTTTTGCTGTCTTAGCATCGTTCCAAGTTCTGCAACTCGATTTTGTGCCAAGTCCAAGAATTCTTGGTATCTGTCTGGGTCAATCGGTGTTCCATCTTGACTGCTCCAACTCTCTCGTGGGAAGGTGAGCGGTTCGCCAAAAATAATACGCACTGGATGTCTCTTAGGCAAGTTTTGCCCCTTCGGTAAGGCGTGGTAAGTGCCTTCAATATACGCCGGTATAATCGGAACATTGGGACCGTAAATAAGCAGACTCAGTACCCCCGGTTTAAAAGGTTGAAGGTTGCCATCAAGCGAACGTGTACCTTCAGGAAAAATAAGCAGACCGTTATTGAGTGCCATTACTTCGTTTGCGGCTCTTAAGTCCTGTAGGAACTCAGTGAAATTGCCTTCCCGCTCTATCGGGAGTGCGTTGAGGCATGTCCGTGCGAACCATCCTTGAAGGCGAGTAGCAAACCAGTAATCCCGCGCGGCGAGTGTCCAGAGTCGGTATGCCTTGGTTCCGAGAGCCGTAATCACCGTCAACGTATCAAGATGGCTTGTGTGATTCGGCATGATAATGTACGGTCTCCCTTGCGGGATATGTTCAAGCCCTTGGCACTCCAACGAGAAATAGTTTCTGTAGATACCGGTAATCACGGAACGAAAGGCACGCGCGTACCAGCGTGGTACCTGTCTAAACTCTGGTTTTTTTCTTTCGCGATATTCATCTCCCGCTCGCGCAGCGTCTGTATGGAATGTCTCGATTAACTCAACAACGTCACCCACCGTCTCCAAGTTAGCGAGCAGCGCATCCGGAATTGTCTCGCCAAGTCTGTTTTCAAGGACCAATAATAGATCAAGCCGCGTGAGGGAATCAAGCCCTAAATCGGTATCCAAACGGCTTTCTCGGCGAATCTGGTGTGTCGGCATACGTGCCAATCTCGCGAGCGTAGAGAGAATTTCTTCGGGTATATCCGTTCTGGGTACGTCTGCAGCCTCGCTTTCTGCTGCGGAATCTTCCTGTAGACGCTCCATCTCTTTAATATCCGCTTCTAAGCTGCACCTTA
>JAPPDN010001009.1 GCA_028824575.1 Candidatus Poribacteria bacterium
ATTCGGTTTGATGTCCACGGCGTAAATGCAGTTCTGGATGAGATAGAGTTTTCTACCATAATCGTTGTATCGGTTCGCTTCGGAAAAGACCTGCTCAATTGCCTTTTGAGCACTTTCTTTGCTTTCTGGATCATCAATTTTTTCAGTGTGCACAAGTTGTTGCTGTTTCCAGTGTTCATTCTGTGGATCCAGTTTTCGGAGAATTAGCACGAGTTTATTGAGAATTCCCATCGGAAACGCGCCAGTTCCAACAGCTGGATCAATGATTTTGAGGTCGTTTATCGCTGCAATCATCGGCTGAACTTCATCTTGGTGGATAAGGTGGTCATCAGGTTTTTCAACCTCCCCCTGCTGGCTATAGGCGAGAAGGTCATCACGCAGACGGTCTTCTAAGTCTTTCTTGTCGTTGTCATAGGGTTCAACCTTCTGAAGGAAGTAAGCAATGAGTGCTTCGTCCACCATGTAGTCCACAATTTGGCGTGGGGTATAATAGGAACCCGTGGCTCTACGGGCAGTGGATTGAGTTTCGGGGTTATACGCACCCAGTAGATTTTCAAAAACTTGTCCGAGGAGTTCGGGGTCAAGTGCTACTTCTTGTTCAACCGGTGTGTTTTCTTCTACGGTAAACTTGTAATGAGAAAGGAGAGGAAAGATGCCGTCATCCGCGTCAAAAAAGATCTTGGTGGGGACTTTTAATTTTTCCCTATCGTTTTGGTTATCCGTAAAACAATCAATGCGGACACCGCCACCGCCAGTTGCTTCAAACGTATCAAGGCAGTCGAACAAGCCTCCGTTAACAAGCGGAACCTGTTTAAGATGTTCCAAAAATCCATTAGAATCTTGTAGGAGATCGTCATAGCGATACTTGCTTGCATCGCGGTGGTTTCGTGAATCGCGCGTACTAAATGTCCGCTCTTTTATCGGTGTATTGAGCGTTGCAAAGAACAAGTTTTGCAGCACAGCTTGATAGTAATCAGATGTTTCCAGCGAAAAGTTGTTTATTGATGCCTCCGCATTTTCTATCTCAAAAATATTCTCAGGCACCAAATCCTTTTCCTTGAGAAACCAGATAAAAAGAAGACGCGTTATCATACGGATAACTTGCATATCATCATTTTCATCTGGGAATTCGCATTCCGCAACTGCCCATTGATACCATTTGTATAACTCAGTATAGAATTTACGGTTAAGAGGTTCAGTATTGAGAATACCTTCCCACGCCTTATGAAGTGTATCGAAGTTACGTACATCTTCGTTTTCAATGAGTCGGTGGAGATGGAGTTCCGATATAATGTCTATATGTGCGCGTTTCGGAGAAGCAAGGTTAATATCCTTGATAAGCGTCACTTTTTCCAAAACCTGTCTTGCAGGATTGATTTGATGTTGTCGACGGTTGATAATGGCGAGGGAGAGAACAGCACCGTATCTGAATATAACCATGATTGATTTTTCAAATTCTTTGTTGATAAAACGGGTGATGTTGGCGAGTTGTGTGCGCGTGTAGGTGCTTTTAGTCAATTGAACCGTAACGAACATATAAGAGGTTCTGAGCGTATCGTCTATTTGGGTGCTTTCAAACAATGACCCCTGCTCTGGGTCTATCTGTTGGTTAATCTCTTCATCTGCTACTTGCATGATCTGGTAAAAGGATTGCCAATCGTCAATTCGGAGTTTATCAGATGGCTTGGCGGTTTCAAGGGCGGATTCAAAGAGACGGTCAAACCTATCGCTGTCGATTGCATCATTTCCGACTCGCTTGCTGTAGTAGCCGAGGGTGTTCAGGAGGGTTGTGGCGGCTTCTCTGAGCGGTTGGTTATCAAAGTTCTTTAGCGCATTCTGAATCTTTTGCCTGATTGTTATGTCTGAATTCATATAGGTCCTGCCTTTTCACTTTAAGGATGAGTCACGAGCCATGTAACGAGTTCAAATTCAGTTTTTTCTCTAATCTGACTATCAGCAGTTGGGAGCAGCGCGTCAGGGCTTGCGTCAAGTTGATCGTTGACCTTCTGATTGTATGCCTCGCGAATTGAATGCAGCGCGGTATCAATTAGCATCTCATAGATTGTCATATCGTTGCCGTTGTCGGTCTCCTCGTTGAACCAGTGACAGAGGTCTTGATCATGTTGTTTCTTCTCAACACAGAGTGCGCTGAATCGCTCCAAAATTCGTTTCGGGTTGGTGAATCCGATAGAGACCTCGCCATTATCGCTGATATGCACAAGGTAGTAAGGATGAATCGGGTTGAGTTTTTTCCCTTCTTCACTGTTTTCTGCCTCACCCGTCTGCTTTAGACAGAAGATAACCCCCGGTTTGATATTTACAGGGAGCCCCTCGTGTGTGAGGGGTGCGGTGACGGCGTATAAGCCAAGCGGGGCATCTCTGAGTTTCGCTTCATTTTGACGCAGATAGTCGAGCAGCTGCGCCCGAAAATCATCAAGCGTGAATTGGTTGAGATTCAACTGTTCCTCAATATCTTCAAAATCAAGGATTTCGGTTTGCATGCGGCGGAGTTGCTCGTCGCGGTGCGTCCAGACCTGTTCCATACTCGCTTTTTCCGTCAATGAAAGCAGGTCATCATCACCAGTAGCCGTAAGATTGACGAGTGCCATGCGGGCTTCAACACGAGGTTTCAAGTTGATATATGCGTCGAGTTCAGGCGTGGGCCAGCAGTTGACGAGGTGGATCTTCTTGTTCTTGCTGCCGATGCGGTCAATCCGTCCGAAACGTTGGATGATACGGACAGGGTTCCAGTGGATGTCGTAATTGATGAGATAGTCGCAATCTTGTAGGTTCTGTCCTTCAGAGATACAATCAGTAGCGATGAGCAGATCAATTTCTGGAAGTTCATCATCTGCTTCTGTTTCACCTTCGTCCCTCTCTTTAGAAATCGGTGAAAAATTGGTAAGAATCTCGTCAAAGTCATTTCGGACGAGTTCGCTTCTGCTTGCCCCACCGGTAACGACAGCGGATTCAATATTAAGCGTCTCCTTTGCCCATTCGTGCAGATGATCGTAAAGGTAGTTGGCGGTATCGGCAAAGGCTGTAAAGACGAGGACTTTGCGATTTTCTTTCCCATCTCGGTTTTTTGCGGGACTCTGCACTTTGACGGCGATCAGCTGCTTGAGTTGCTCCAATTTTGCATCCCGATCAGACGTGATATTTTGTGCAATTTTGTAGATTTTATCCAATTGTGTTCTATCGTCGTGAAGGTCGGCAAGCCAAGTGTCAAGGTCGATATGTTCATAGAGATAGGTCTGATTTTTTCCTGCTTGTACACCGGTTTGTAGTTCGTCATCCTCTCCATATTCTTCCGTTGTTTCGGCAAAGGGATCGAACCCGCTTTCGCTTACAACACTTGAGGTTGCACTCAGGAATTCCTGAATTTCAGACTCACGCGCTTTGATATTTTCAATGGTGCGTTCAAGGGTTGATGCGAAGGAGTGGACGCTGCTCTCAAGTCGTTTGAGAAAGTTCACCTTCATCATACCGATAAGGTTGAACTCGCGCTGCTGAAGAAGTCTCTCGCCGTAATGGTGACGGCATTCCTGACGGATGTATCTCGACGGATTGAAGATTGCGAGTCGATACCCATCAATTTGGTGGCTGATGGTTTGGTAGGTGGGAAATTTCCCTTGCAGGTCAATTTCAGGAAAGATAGATTTTGGAGGTTCGCGCTCCGGGAATTGACCGATCTCTTCAACCGCATTGTCATAGAAGTTGATTACATGCGTTCGGGAACGGGCGATCGTGAGTCTATCGAGCAGGGCAAAAAAGTCAGCGTTCAGGCTCTCCGCAAGGCTTTCCTGTTTTTGAGATTTTTCAAGCATCTGCTCAGTTTCTGCTGTCCACGTATCAAAACGACTTTGCGCAGCGTTGAGCGTCCCTCTAATACTTGGAATACCCGTCTCTCTAAAAGCGTCGTCCCTGTCCTCAGTGATTAAACATATCTGATTGTCAAGGTCGGTAAGCTGATTGTTGACTGGGGTTGCAGAGAGCATTAAGACTTGGGTTTTGCCACCACTCTGGATGACATCTTCTAATAATTTGTTATATCGGCTTTTACGGACAAGTTTGTCATCCTGATCAAGTGTATTGGTGGAACGGTTTCTGAAGTTATGGGATTCGTCGATGACAACAAGATCGTACCCATCCCATTCGTGTTGGGCAAGGTCAATACCGTTGGATTCTCCACTGTCTCGACTCAGATCCGTGTGTGCGAGCACGTTGTAACGAAACCGATCGGCTTTAAGTGGATTACGTCTTCTGCGGAAGTGTATTGGATAAAGCGTCCAGTTCTTTTCTAATTTTTTAGGGCATAAGACTAAAACATTAGCGTTTCGCAGCTCAAAGTACTTGATAATCGCGAGTGCCTCGTAGGTTTTACCCAATCCAACGCTATCAGCGATAATACAGCCGTTATATGCCTTGAGTTTCTGAAGGCATGCCTGAACACCGTGTTTTTGGAAAGCGTAAAGTTTCTGCCAGATTTCTGTCTGCAGGAATGAAGGATTCGCCTCGGCAAATTCTGTATCGCCTACATCTGCCAATATGTCTTCAAAGAGATGGTAAAGTGTTTTGTAGTAGATGAATTCCGGGTCTTTGTCCTGATAAGCATCTTTGAGGGTTTGCAACACTTGTGCTTTTACATCCGCTACTTGATCCGATTCCCAGAGATTATCAAACCACGTTTTCAGATCAGCGCAATCGCTCTTGCTGTCAACTTCAAGGTTAAGTTCAATGTTGCTCGCGGTTTCGCTTAACCCCAAACCACGCACGGTAAAGTTGGAACTTCCGATGATCGCATCTTCGCCATTACCGTTTTCAATATAATACATCTTGCCGTGCAGGAAATTTGATTTACGGACTGAACGGATCTCGACTTTTTCTTCAATCCACTCGGCACAAGCTCTGGCAACCTCTTTTTGCGGGAGATAATTTTGGAGTTTTAACCCAGTTTCGGTGAATTCAAACGCCTTGCTTTCAGTTTTGTCTGGATCAATGTTGATGAAACTGGGTTCACCGAACAGAAAACGGAGTTCTTTGATACCTGTCAATTCATCTTTGAGTTTATCAAAGGCGTAAATGGTGAAATAGGCGGAGACAATGGAGAGAGCGGAACCGTCTTGGATTTTATCTCGCAGAAAATCGGCGACGGTATCGTACATGCTGTTATCTCGGATACGGGAGGTTTTTGACATTGCGTTTTCTTTCCGAAAGTTCCTATAAATATAATATTATTTGAGAGTCGCGACCGGGGTCTCCACCCGTTACTGGGAAAGGGGAGGTCGCTCCTACAGCGATCATCTTTCATCATACCAAGTCTGTTCATAATTTGCAAGCATAAAAACCCAAAATGTGATATACTAATTGCATACTGGTTTCCATACAATAGGAGAAAAAAATGATAAAATGGACATTATGTTTAGCAACAATTCTCTGTTTCGGGATTGCTGCCCACAGCAGTGCAAAGGAACTGACATTAGACGATATTTTCCCAACCGATCGAGTGATAGATGTACAAATTACCGTTTCGCAACGGGATTGGGATACGATCCGGTATCAGGGACGGGATTTTGCGACAGCACTCGGCGCATCACGGCAATTTAAGCCGATGGAGAGTCCGTATACCTACGTTGAGGCAAGCGTCAGT
>JAPPDN010000681.1:0-996 GCA_028824575.1 Candidatus Poribacteria bacterium
TTGTTGGTTTGGATATTGGTGTTTGCGGGGCACTTAAAGTGACCGCGTCTGGCTTCTGTGAGATGTCTGGCTTCTGTGAGATAGATTCCGTTCCGCCAAAAGACATGCCTATTGAAACAAGATGTCTGTGATTGAGGTTTTCTTGATTGAGATAGGTGTAATGGAGCTGCTTTCCCAATTGGTTAAGTGAAAATCCGAGACTCCATGATTGAGATGGTGCCTCGTCGCTGAAGACAAATGTTGAGCCGACACGGGCGGCAATTGTTTCGCTCCCGATTTCTAAGCTTGTACCAAGGCTTGGATGTATAATATCTAACCGGTTGTGCCATCGGATAATTGGGTGGGGTGTCAGAACAGCACCGAGAGCAAGTTGCTGGTCGAAGGTTTGTAGAACCGCTCCGTTTCTATGCCGAATGGTAACTCCAGAAATATCGCGTAGCCGAACTCCGAAAGCAAAGTGAGCGTTAGGTGCTGTCAACACACCGACATCATAATTTTGTGCCCAAAGGCTGCCGTAATAAGGTGCGCGGCTATACCCTGTGCTGGCACCGAGTTGCAGAGGACCGAATTTCTTGGCATAAGAGAACAATGCCTGATTATTGCCGAGTTCAAAGCTACCGATCGGGTTCGCGACGTGATCTATCAGAAACCGATCGCCGCGATTTAAGTCGAGGAAATTTACACCGAATGTCCCGATGGATTTGATAGGATAAGCGAGGGAGACAGCACCTTGAGACAAGTCGTAAATCAGGTTTCCACGCTGCAGCGTTGCAAGCCCCGCAGGATTCCAGAGGGGGCTTGTTGCATCATCTGCAGTGCTGATAAATGCGCCACCCAATCCGATACCACGCGTACCAACTTCGGGTCTGAGGTTGATCGGATCTGATGATGTGCTTTTTTGACCGAGAAAATACGAGAATAAGAGAAAAGCAGCCGCTACGAGGAGCAGCCCCCATTTACGGTATGGTAATGTACTTTGTTGGTTTTTCACTTCTG
>JAPPDN010000681.1:1006-5632 GCA_028824575.1 Candidatus Poribacteria bacterium
TACCTAATTTCAAAATGTAAATGGCGTCCGGTGGATATACCAGTGTTTCCGGACAAGCCAATGACTCTGCCTTGGCTTACAGTTTGTCCAACTTTTACTCTAATGCGTGACAAATGTCCATACCAAGTGGTAAAATTGCCTTCGTGTTCTACACCGACAAGTTTCCCGTACCCACCTTTCCGCCCGGCAAAAATAACTCTACCTGCTTTAGAAGCGTAAACACGTGTGCCTATGGCAGCACGGAAGTCAATTCCCGCATGGTGCTGGTAGCGCCCCGTTACGGGGTGAGGTCGGTAGCCGTACTTTGATGTAACGACTAAAGGCACCTTGAGCGGTTTTGCGAAACCTGGACTATCCGCACTAATCCGTATCATTCTGCCAATCTGGAGGCTGCGCGGCGAGGAGATACCGTTAATCCTTTGAAGATCGCGCCATTCAATGTTATGGCGGCGACCGATACTAAACAGGGTATCCCCGGGCTGAACCTTATACCAGATGTCTTCAAATGCGAGTGCTTCTCTGGGGATACGCAACGTCCTCCCAGTCCGTATGCGGTGTGCTGACTTAATACTGTTCGCTTGGATAATCGATTTGAGGGGTACTTTGTACTTCTGCGCGATTTCCGACAATGTTTCACCTTTCTGAACCAGATGTTGCTGAACACCAGCAGCGAGTGCTGTTCCGAAAAGTGCTACTGCAAACAAAACAGCTATAAAAATGTGAATTAACCTTCTCTTCATTTGTTACCCTGACAAAAGAAAATAAAACAAAACTGAGGCAAACTCTGTCAAAGTCTGAGCCAAGTAGATATTGCTCATTTCGACAGAATCTACGCCTAACTAATCTCTAACGGTCAGCAAGACATTTTTCGTGTCTGTGAAAATTTGCGTGTCGGTTTCAATACCGGAAGATCCGACTGAAACGACTTCACTGATCACAGTCACAACAAGTTGAATAACTTCAACTTGAACGTTCTCCCCGTCAAGTGTTTGGGGAGCAGTCCAGGTGACCGGGTTTTCGGTGGATGCGGAAAGTTCGCCAAACTGGGTAATGTTCAGCCAGTTCAACGTGACGCTGGTCCCTCTAACCCCTTTCACCGCAGCAGTTAATTCGACGTCTTCACCAGGTTGCACCGTTTTCTTGGTAACGGTGATTTTTACGTCGAGATCGGTAACCTGCTCCGGCTCCGCTACGTCCGGGATTTGTGTAAGTTCAACAATATCGTCTGCGGCTTCGCTATCTTTTACTGTTGTACTCTCTTCTGAGACAGGATTTTTTAGATTGCTACCACCGCAGCCTACGAAACTTAATACGAGACCTGCTGCGAGAATGTAAATACCGGCTAAGGACACGTAGAATAACATGTCGCGTCGAGATACTCTCATGATACCGTCCTCTCTTCATACTTCGGATCGGGTGAAACACTGATGTGTTACAAAGGCATAGGTTTACTGTTTTACCAACCTGTGGACTTTTGGACTGAGGCGAATCGTTATTTCGCATTTTTCACAGTACTTAAACGGATGCGAAACAAACGAGTACACAAAGTATACCCTAATCGTTCAAGTCAAGAAACTTGTTGGTTTGTTAGCAGTAACGAGTCGTGAAGAGAGTCAGTTACAAAATTAGTAGGTTTAGCCATAAAAGTTTGGCTGGGAGGCTTAATCCCTGCCTGCGCTTAATTTCCGGCATTTTCTAACTCTTGACGCAGAAATGCGAGCATATCAGCGATATTTTGATCGCTGAGGATGTCCGGTGCATAGAACGGCATCAAGACACCACCGCCGCGAATTTTAGTAGCCCAACGTACCAACGTCGCATCTATGTTGCGAGGTGGTCTCGTGCGGATGAGTTGAGGTCCGATCCCGGCTTTATAAGGTGTCGGATGGCAGACGACACAAGCGCGTCCGAAAAGTTGCCATCCATTCTCTGCATCGCCGCTCATCGCAGCAAGTTTTTCACCGGCAGCCTTTTTGGCGTCGTCATCTAACATAGCCATTTCAAACTGGGGACCCTTGTTATCACCAGAGATCGCTTCAAAATAGGCCATGAGTGCTTCGGCGTGTTCCTCTGGGATCGCAGTCGGATTGACTTCGGGCCCTGGGATTCGCTGTAAGAAATGTTGGTAACAGAAGCCACCGCCCCCAGCGGCGCGGGCAAAGTTTTCAGCTGGAATCATTCCACCTTTTGCCTGTCCACGGTGTGGGACACCGACGACACTATGCCCCGCGCGAATAACACCGTCTGGATTGGCTGTATCGTCAAAATCTGCGTGGCAGTTTGCGCAGGTAAGCCCGGTCGCGTGCCCTTTTGTCTTACCTGGTTTAATTGTTCCTTTAAAAGTCGGATCGTGAAAAAGTTCGCGCCCCAGTTGCGCTTTGTCCGACATTTGTGCATGTGTGAAAAGGATGAATGCCGTGATCAAAACGCCACATAGGGCAAACGAAACGAATTTACGCATCATAAATCTCCCTTTAATGATGTATTATCTAAGTATTATACCAAAATATGCAATTTATTGTCAATTAAATTTAAATTGTTTAGAATAAAGCGTTTTCATTAGATATTGAGGCACTTAAGGCGATTCCAACCGTGCAATATAGGGCAAATTCCGATATTGCTGTGCGTAATCAAGTCCATAGCCGACTACGAACGCGTCTGGGATCTCAAAACCGATATAGTCGATAGCGACGGGGACTTGGTGTTGAGAAGGTTTGTCAAGTAATGTGCATACCTTAACGGTTTTCGGATTCAGCGTTCGGAGGTGTTCACGAAGAAACTTCACAGTGTGCCCGGTATCAACAATATCCTCAACAATGAGGACGTGTCGTTGTTGAAGATAATCACTGCCGCCGCGAATGAGTTGGACCCTTGATGGTTTTGTGCCGTTATGGTAACTCGTGAGTTGCACGAATTCAAAGCGGACCCGGACGTCTCTGCCTGAATCAGTAAGTTGTGCGCTAAAAATGGCACGCGCGAGATCCGCGAAAAATAACACACTCCCTCTGAGTACGCCGAGGAGGACTAACTCTTGATTTTCGTAATCGGTGGAAATCTGCGCTCCAAGTTCACGAATGCGGTTTCGAAGACAGGATTCAGAGATGAGAACGGATTCAGGAAGAGGTTTCGTGGTTGACATAACGTAAGTAAAGATATTGCCATGTGTTAGGTTTGATCTTGAAAGATTCGCTGGTAGTGTAACCGATAACCCACAAAATCTCGTCGCCACAAACAAGCAATGGAATGCTATCGCGTTCGTAGCGAGGCACTTTGGCATCTATCAAAAAGTCCTTAATCTTTTTCGTTCCCCGCATACCGTATGGCTGAAACCGGTCGCCTTGCCGCCGATTACGCACTGTGAGCGGAACTGTTTCTGAAGAGGGTTTTGCAAACACCTTCCTTAATTTTTCGTAGTCAAATATCGCTTCAAATTTGCCATCAGGCAATGCGAGCGTCCTGCGGGACTCAATATCCCCCAATTCAGCAGTAATTTCAGTATTTAAAATTGCTATAGTTGTTTTACCACCAATAGTGACCGGATAAGTGAAACTTTCTATTTCTACTGGTTTTCTTTCAAAAATGAGCTGCTGATATGCGCGTCGAAATCGCAAATCGTTCGGAAGTGCCAACACGGTGTTCGGGGCATCTCCTTCAACAAGGTTTAGCATCGCTTCACAATGTGCGAAATAGAGATCGTTCATATCGCCCAACATTTCAGAGACGCTCTGTCGAAGTATCCGCCTCTGCAATGCGATGTGATATTGGCGAAATTTCACCCTATTTAGTACAACATTCTTGTCTGGCCCTTGTATCTGACACGTCTCAAATGCCTCCCGCGCTGCTGTGTCGAGGTATTCCGATTCAGCGCGCAACACGTCGGCAGTACGATTTAATCCGGTCTTGATATTCGGATTATAATCACGCGCAAGTTGCGGTATCAATTCGCCACGGATACGGTTACGAAGATAGTCTGTATCCGTGTTAGTTGCGTCATGTCGTGGTACAATACCAATGGATGTAAGAAACGTTTCAATTTTTTGACGTGTAAATCTCGCGAGCGGTCTAATAAATTTCATATCCCTGACAGGTGGGATGCCTTTCAAACCAGTCGCGCCGCTCCCGCGGATGAGGTTCATCAAAACCGTCTCAGCGATATCATCCTGATGGTGTCCTAAGGCTACTTTAGTGGCACTAACTTCCGTACAGACGGATTCGTAAAATTGATAGCGCGCCTTCCGACCTGCCGCCTCTACAGACAGTTTCCACTGTTTTACGAAACGAGGCACTTCCGCACTTTGAATAGTGCAAGGCAATTCCAAGCGTGCTGCGTGCTGCTGAACAAATTCCGCGTCTGCATCTGCATCCGGACGAAGACAATGATTCAAATGTACAACGTGAAGTTTGCAGTTAAGTTGTGCGCGTAAAGCATGCAGCCCGTACAGAAGTGCAAGCGAATCCGCGCCGCCTGAGACCGCAACAAGCACAGTCTCACCGTCTTCAATCATCTTGTGTTGTGCAATGAGGCGGTGCATCTGTCGCACAAAGTCGATTGTCATGAGGTGTGCCAACTTTTAACAGCAAGTTTGCCGTTTGAATATTAACTGGGCTGCAAAGTGCACTAAAAAG
>JAPPDN010000633.1 GCA_028824575.1 Candidatus Poribacteria bacterium
CAAGCGCGGGCATCGGGGGGCCTGGACATGGGGTTCGCCTATGGGACGACGGAACTCACCACGATGGCGGCACGGATCCACGCGGCGAAGGCAAAGTGATGGGCAAATAACAGGAGATCTGGCAATGGCTTTCCGTAACGATGCACTCGCTGGACAACACATCGTTATTTCCGGCGGGTGCGGAGCAATCGGGATTGGAATCATCGAAAAATTGATGGCACACGGTGCAAACCTAACGGTCAACGATATCCTGCCGGATCAACAGGCGATGGATCGGCTCAGTCAAACCGGAATCAACACAGCGCAACTTCACTACGTTAAGGCAGATTTGACAGATACCGACGAGACCAATATGTTAGTAGATGCCGCGCGCGACCGGTTCGGACCTATCCACGTCGTGCTCTGCCATATCGGTATGGTGATCCCGAAACCGTTGTTAGAATACAGCGCAGAAGAGTGGGATGAAACAATGGCAGTCAATGTGCGGACAGCGTTTTTACTCGGCAGTGCCGCATCCCATTCTATGCTTGAAGATGGTGTCAGAGGACACCTTATTTTTACGACATCTTGGGTTGCTGACGTGCCGTGGCCCGAGATAGGACCGTATAACGCAAGCAAAGCTGCAATGAAGCAGCTCATGCGTTCCTTCGCACGGGAATTGGCAGATAAAGGGATTCGCGCCAATGCAGTCGCACCCGGTATTGTCAGTGTAGGACTCGCAAAACAACAGTGGGACACGGATCCAATCTACCGTGCCCGTGCCCAAAAAGCAATTCCACTCGGCGTTATGCAACCGCTTGACTCGGTGGCAAACGCCTTCTTATTTTTATGTAGTTCCGCCGCAGATTATATGACAGGAACAGTGCTACTCGTAGACGGCGGATGTAGCCTGTATCCTATGGACGATGCTTAGCCCGCGCGGAGGAAGGGTAAAACCCTACGTGCAGTCTAAACCGGTTTGCGTCTATTCTGAGGCCAAAGCCGTAACTGAATGTTTTAGCAGCAGTGGTATCCATCGGAAGACCACAACAATGTTTTCTGATACGATTTTAATCTTATTTTGCGTAAGAAACGCAAAAAGTTGGAGAAATTATGTCACAATTTGTAAAAGCCGCGACAACCGATCAAATTCAGCCCGGTAGATGTATTGGTGTGAAAGTTGAAGGTGTTTTTATCGGTATCTACAACGTTAAGGGTGAATATTATGCGATGAACAATATCTGCCCACACCTCGGTGGCGTTTTGAGTTACGGCTTCTTAGACAATAATTGTGTTACGTGCCCACTCCACATGTGGGAATTTGATGTGACGACGGGTGAATGCGTCTGGCCAGGGGAGGAAAGCATACCCACCTATCCTGTTAAAGTGGAGGGCGACGATATTCTTGTGAATGTGGATACGCCCCTCCAAGCGAGTTAGGACCTGTTTCGCATGGCGATTTTGGTAGAAGGGCGCGGTTCCTCGATCGCGTCCCTCTAAGAGGAGAAAAAGATTATGGCATATCTGCTCACCGGTGGCATGGGCTGCATCGGTACTTACGTTATCCGCGACCTGTTAGCCGCCGGTGAAAAGGTAGTGGTTTACGATTTCGCTTACGACCTAACCATTCCAAAGATGGTGCTCACGGACGAACAGATTGAAGGGTTTACCTTCGTGCAAGGTGACATCACTGACCTACCGCACGTCTTACGGACCGTCCAAGCACACGAAATTGATAGGGTTATCCATCTTGCTTCATGGCAGGTACCGGCATGCAATGCGAACCCGCCGCAGGCGTTAAAGGTCGTCTGTGAAGGCACGATCAATATATTGGAAGCGGCGCGTATTTTCAATCTCAAACGTGTTGTCTGGGCAAGCAGCGTTGCAGTCTTCGGTGCACCAGAAGATTACAATCACCAACAGATCCTCAATGATGCGCCACACTATCCAAAGTTTATCTACGGTGCGTGCAAATCCCTTAATGAAAAATATGCGACACACTATTTCGATGCTTATGGTGTTGACTCAATCGGGCTTCGGTTTACGGCTGTCTACGGTGTTGGTCGGACGCGGGGGATGAGTTCGTTCACGACACAGATGATTGAAGCGGTCGCATTGGGTGAACCACATGTCTGTCCATTCGGTGACGATGCAGTGGATTGGCAGTACGTAGAGGACGTTTCCAGTTCAATCGTACTCGCGTGTACCTGTCCGACGACACAGACACGCGTTTTCAATGTGAAGGGTGGTATCCGACCGGTCAAAGAGGGCGTAGCGTATCTTAAGACGTTGGTACCAGATGCAGAGATTACATTGGAACCGGGGGTATTCGGAATCTCATGGGATTATGATGCAACAGCCATCGCCGATGAGATGGGGTTCACGCCTGCCTACACGATGGAGCAAGGGATTCTGAAAACGTTCAACCGTTTTCGCGAAAAGGCGGGATTGGCGCAGGTAGCGTTGTAAGGCGGAGCATGCTCCGCCTATTCAGCAATAACAAAAGATTGGTATGGTCTGACGTGTGACTAATAATACTTCTTCATCTGTGCCCAAGAGACAACCAATTTGCCGCGTGCGTCAACAACAAGTGCCCGATCCCAAGGAATATTATTGCCCTTGGAATCAGCTTGGTGTCCATCGTCAAAGTTCGGATGTCCCCATCCGCCGCTGTTGTTATCAACGACAACAAGTTGAGCAGTCTTACCTTTCAAGTCAGAGACATCCCATTCTTTACGACTCATCGTTTCAGTGGCGTTGCCGGTTGCTGTGCGTTCGACTTTGCCTTTGATTTCGAGGTTAACACAACAGGGTGCAGGTGCTACATCCCAGGCGTGGTTTCCGCCGCCGATGAGGAAATTCATCGTTTCACCAATAATTGTGAACTTTGCAGCATTCAGGTTCACGTTATCATTGCTCATTCTCCGCTAATGCGGTATTGGGACCACAGTCAGGGTGATTCCAAATCCAATGAATACAACACCCATAATCACAATAATGAAAATATTGCTTTTATATTGCCTCTATAATATACGCCAGTCCTATGCCGATGGAGCCTATTCCACAAACGATAAAAAGTGGCACAACTAACTTAACTTTCCCCTGAAGCACTTTCCGAAGGATTAAAAGCGTCCATACAACAATCGCGCCACCGTTCAAAATTGCTGTCATTGCCCTTCCCGCCGGAGTGAATATTGGCGGAACATCGTTAATAATCGACAATACTATTGAGACAACTCCATAGCCAATAGAGTATGCACTTGCGACAACAAGTCCACCTACACCCAAATGCAATGAGAGCGACACAGGCGATACTTTCAGAATCACAATACCCCATATCAAGACTGCCAGATTTGCTGATACCGATGCCACTACAAGCATCCAGTCATTTGTCATGGACGCTTTGATCTCGAAGAACAGAACTTTTAAGATTGTCACGACCCCTAATCCGCCAATGCCACTTCCGGCTGCAATTAAGATAATGCTCACAATGTACACAAGTGTGGTTCTGTTTTCACTGAACAGAGGTACAATACCTAAACTAATCCATACAACGCTGATGAAAATTAATCCTAATGCTGTTGTTATTCCACCTTCCGTACCAAAAGTTATCGGCAGGAATCCCAAAGTGAGGAGAACTACGGGGTATCCGTTGATTGCCTCCCATGAAAACGAAAACTGAGTATTCTTTGAAGACTGATCAGACATCCTGACTCCCTTCTTGAAAATATTACCATTGATTGATAATCTAAAGACGTAATTTTGGTGTAGAAAACGTGCATAATTTGAAAAAAAAAGAAAATTTTGGTCAGAGAAAGCGGACAGACTATAGTCTAAATGCGGCGAGGTTGCAAACTTCGCCTGCAGGAAGCATATATTTACAACACATTGATCGCTTGTCTGGCGAAAATTAATCCGATAACACAGGCAATTGCCGTCAAGGTGCGCTTTTCACTTTTAATGGCACGTGTGAAAGAAAAATCATGGTCGGAGGGTTCGGGGTACGGACGGAACTGTGGAATGAAGCGAGACACCTGTTCTCGATAGGTCTGATAGACCGAACCGCAGGACTCTAATAGATACGTCTCTTCGACCGCGATAATAGGAAGGTATTGAAAGAAATAGCCGACAACCAACACTGCGACAAGCCAATAGACGTTTGCGACAAGGCAGACCCCGAGACTGAGCAGAAAATTGCCGAGATAGAGCGGGTTCCGAACGTAACTGTAGGGCCCCGTTGTGACGAGGTCGCGTGCGGCACCGAGCGTTCTCGCGCGCGTGGATGCCCCTGCATATCCAACAGCCCACCCTCGAAGTAACTCGCCTACAACAATGAACGGCACACCCATAACGACTGAATGCCATACGGGTTCTGCGAAATAGAGCATCGCAACGATAAACGGTATCGGAGTGAAACTGCGGATTTTAAAAAAAATGTTGCCAATTCTTGAGGCGTGCATGTTTTCTGCCATTTGGACACAACAAAGCGGCATTTTCCATATTCTAAACCCCCTCAATCCCCCTTATCAGGGGGACTTTAAGAGGAAACGCGCAAGTTCTATTTATTTGGGTGTACGCCAGATCAGGATGCTCCCGACGGCAGCATACAGGATGTTCGCCCCCCAACAGGCAAGAAATGGATGGAGTTTGCCGTTTTCACTTAACCCTTCAAGCGTCGCGAAGGAGAGTGCCCAATAGATGAAAGAGAGGAAAAAAGCGATGACCAATCCCGCAAAAAATCCTGCCCTGCCAAAACGGATGGCAATTGGCGCGCCGAGCATCACGACAACGACAGCCGCGAACGGGTAAGCCGTCTTATGATACAACTTTACCTGTTCCTTACGTGAAATTTGACCTGCCTCCTGTTTATAGGCGATCTGCTCACGGAGTTCCTTGATAGTCATTGCCCTTGGATCCTTCTCACTCCCGATAAAACGGGCAGGGTCTTCGTGGCGTTCAATCGTATAGGTATCAAAAGTTTCGTAATCAACCTCAACGCCTTGCGCAAAATGGCGGATGTATCCATCGGTGAGATCCCAGTGCGTGGATGTCCATGTTGCGGATTTCGCAAAGGTTATGCGGTCAAGTCGATCTTCAGCACCATATTCATAAATCGTCAGTTGATTGATTTTCTGGGCATCTAAGGCGATTCGCTGCGAGTAAAAGACGCGATTATTTTTGCCTCTGAAGACAACGTTCCTGCCGCGCTGAGGTTTCACCTTATTTTGCAAGAGATGTGCTTCATGAAAGGCAGGAGACGCAACTCGGTTGTAAAAAATAGCGAAGAGTCCACAGATAATGAGTGTCACAATTAGGATAGGTGCAAGGAGTCGGTAAACGCTTATGCCACCAGCTTTCATCGCTGTGAATTCGTTGCTCCTAACCATCCGTCCGAGCGTGAAAAAGACAGCGACAAAACCGGCAATCGGCACCATTTCCATAATCCGGCGGGGTGCTTGATATAAAACAATCTTAACAGCGATGATATAAGAGATGTCGTCTTCAAATTTCTTGAGGTCGTAGTCCAACAACCGCACGATGACAATCAACGCGATAAAGAACACGAGGCCAACAACAAAGGCTTTGAGGTATTCGCGAAGCAGGTACCGATCAAGAATGTTCAAGGCATGCATGCTACACCAATATTTTTA